>NZ_DBMAFI010000014.1:0-84653 GCF_057864385.1 Bilophila sp.
GGGAGAGGGAACCCTTCTCCAGAAGGGTTCCCTCTCCCCTCCCCCACATCACCTGTCCTCCCCTTCTTCTCCACCCTTTCCCCGAACGCTTGAGCGGGGATGCGCCTTGTCATAGACGTGCATGAGATGATCAAGGGTGATGTGCGTGTAGCGCTGTGTAGTTGAAAGGCTGGCATGGCCGAGCAGCTCCTGTACGGAGCGCATGTCCGCACCATTCTCCAGCATGTGCGTGGCGAAGGTATGGCGCAGGGTGTGGGGGGAAAGATGCTGCGGCAACCCGGCGCTTTTGCGGATCTCGTCGAGAATCCGCGCTGCCTGCCTCCGGTTGAGCCGCTTGCCCCTGTTGCCCACGAAAAGGGCTTTTTCGGCGGGCGGGGCGATGAGCGCGCGCACCCTGAGCCAGAGGAACAGCGCCCTGACGGAGGTGTCGCTCAACGGCGCTATACGTTCCTTGGAGCCCTTGCCGATAACCCGGATAAAGCCGCTTGCCGGGTCTACATCGTCCACATCCAGATCAAGGGCTTCGGAAATACGCAGCCCGGAACCGTAAAGCAGTTCCGCCAGCGCGAGATCGCGGGTGCGCCCGGCGTGCTCGCGATCCGTGGCCGTCTGCTCGGCCTGCCGGGAACCGTCAAGGCCCGCCGCGCCGCCGGATTCCACGCTGGCCTCGTCCAGCAGGGTGAACATCTGATCCACGTTCAGCGCCGTGGGATGGCGGAGCTCCCGCTTGGGGTTGCGCACGAGCTTTGCCGGGTTCCTGTCGATTTTGTTCATCTTCATGAGGTACCGGAACAGCGAGCGCAGGGCCGAGAGCTTGCGGCCTATGGAACTGCGGGCTTGGCCTTCATGAAAAAGATGTGCGGAATAATCCTGAAAGTGGTATTTTTCCAATTCGCCGGGCCGGGAGAGCGTATACTGTTCGCGGTGGAGCCACTCCTCGAACTGGAGGAGATCCGTGCGGTACGCCGAGATGGTTGCCGGGGAAAAGCCTTTTTGATCGGCCATCCATGTCAGGAACTGTTCCACATCCTGCGGAAGCGGGGGCATTGCGGGGGCGTGGGTGGGCATTGGGGATTCCTTATGATGTAAACGGCGGGCCGGAGATCAGGCCAACGCGTAGCGGAGATCGGGGCGTTGGCGGATCAGGCCGCGCACTTCGAGGATGATGAGCGTGGAACCGGCTTCGCCGGGATCGCATCCAAGGGATTGGCAAACGTCGTCGATGGCGCGGGGGCTTTGGGCGAGGAGCGTCAGGATGCGGCCTTCAAGGGTTCCGCGATCCGGCTGTTTGAGGGGCGGAGGGGCGGCGGGAACGGGACGGAAGGGTTCCTGAGGCGCGTCGAGGCTGTAAGGCTGCGGTGCGGAATTCGGCTGAGGGAAGAGCGTCTTGAGTTGGGCGGACAGATCCGAAAGGATGTCGGAGGAAGAAAAGATCGGCTGTGCGCCGTCGCGGATGAGCTTCTGGCAGCCTTCGGCATGTTTTGAGCCGATGCCGCCGGGCACGGCGTAGACGGCGCGGTTCTGCTCAAGCGCGAGCCGGGCGGTGATGAGGCTGCCGCTGCGGAGGGCGGCTTCCACGATGACGACGCCGAGCGAAAGGCCGCTGATGATCCGGTTGCGGATGGGGAAATGCCGGGAGTCCGGGAGCGTTCCGGGCGCGTATTCCGAAATGAGCAGGCCCCGTTGGATGATCGCCCGGCGCAGCCCGTCATTTTCCTTGGGGTAGCAGACGTCGGGCCCCGCGCCGAGCACGGCGATGGTTCCGCCCGGCAGATCGCGGGCGGCGAGATGGGCCTGCCTGTCGATGCCGACGGCGAGGCCGGAAACCACGGTGATGCCTGAGGCCGCAAGGCCGCCGGCTATGGCCTGCGCCGCGCGGATGCCTTCCCTGCTGCATGTCCGGGTTCCGACGATGCTCACGCAGGGGTTGGCGAGCAGGCTCATATCCCCTTGGCAATAGAGGCGTATCGGCGCATCCGGCAATTCCTTGAGCAGCGCGGGGTAGCGGCCGTCGGTCCAGAGCAGGACGGTTCCCGCGAGTTTCCGGGCCGCGTCCCATTCTTTCCGGGCGGGCCCGCGCCATTTTTCCGAGCGGAACTCACGGATGAGATCTTCCCGCAAGCCCGCCCCGCGCCAGTCTTCGACGCGCCGCACGGCCTCGAATGCCGAACCGAACGCATCCAGAAGGCGTTTACGGCTTCTGGCGCCGAGCCCGCCGGTATGCGAGAGGGCCAGCGCCGCCCAGAATTCGGCGCGTGAGGCGGCGTCCAGAGCGCCGAGCGCGGTGGGTACGGCGGGGATGTCCACGGCGTAGGGCGCGTCGATGGGGCGTTCGGGCTCGCGCAGTTCGCGGCAGGGCGAGCCGTGTTCGGGGAAGAGGTCGTTTTTTTTCATGATCGTCCTGATGTTGGGTTTTCCAGCATACGGGGAACACCGCCGGATTTCAAGCGGCGGGGATATGCGGGATATTCACGTTTTCAATGAACGTTGAATTTTAACTGTGTGAAATTCAAAATAAATTTTTTAGAAAATCATCGGAAAGGCGAATGCCCCGGATATGCGGACGGATTGTTTCCGGGGAAGGGATCGGGTAGGGTAGGGCGGTTTCAAGCCCTTTAGAAGAAAAGGAGTCCCTGTGAGCAAGGAATATGATCCGTTCATGCATACGGCGGAGCATGTGCTGAACCAGACGATGGTGCGCATGTTCGGGTGCGGGCGTTCGTTCAGTTCGCATTTGAATGCGGACAAGTCCAAATGTGATTACCATTTCCCGCGCCCGTTGGAAGACGCCGAGGCCGCCGAACTGGAGCGAAGAATCAACGAGGTGTTGGCGCAGCATATGCCGGTGCGGACGGAGACGCTCCCCCGCGAAGAGGCGGGCAAGCTGGTCGATCTTGGCCGGCTCCCGGCGCATCTTGAAGGCGAAGAGGGGCTGATGGTTCGCATCGTGACCGTGGGCGATTATGATATTTGCCCCTGCATTGGGGAGCATGTGGAAAATACATCTGAGGTTGGTGCGTTTCGGCTGGTTTCGCACGATTTTACCCCGCCGCAGGGCGATGAGGAGGCCGGACGCCTCAGAATTCGCTTCAAATTGAAGAAAAACGCCTGATCCAGACCGTTTTACAAGACGGGAATTTCGTGTTTTACTTGAAGATATTCATTCTCTGGAGGCCAAAATGCCAATAAAAGCTGCCGTTATGGGTTTGGGCAATATCGGGCGCTACGCCATCGAAGCGCTGGAAATCCAGCCTGATTTCACCTGCGTGGGCGTCATTCGCCGGAAAGAATCCCTTGGAAAGGATGTGCATGGTCTGCGCGGCGTTCCGGAATACGCCAGCCTTGCGGATCTGGAAGCCGTGTCCGGCAAGCCGGATGTCGTGTTGCTGTGCGCCCCGTCCCGCAAGATCCCCGAAGTTGCGGGTGAGCTGCTCGGCAAGGGATACAACACTGTGGACAGTTTCGACATCCATGACCGGATTGTCGAAACCATCGGCCAGCTTGAAGCGCAGGCCGTGAAGGGCAAGGCCGTAGCCGTCACCGCCGCCGGATGGGACCCCGGCACGGACTCCGTGATGCGCGCCCTGTTTGAGGCGATGGCCCCTGTGGGCGTCACCTTCACCAACTTCGGGCGCGGCCGTTCCATGGGCCACTCCGTAGCCGCCCGCGCCATTGAAGGCGTGGCCGACGCCACCTCGATCACCATCCCTATGGGCGGCGGGCGCCATTCGCGCCTCGTCTATGTGGTGCTTGAGGAAGGCGCGGCGTTCGAGGCCGTGAAAGCCGCGATTCAGGCCGACCCCTATTTCAGCCATGATCCGCTGGACGTGCGGCAGGTGACCAAGGACGAGCTGCCCCGCGTGGCGGACGCCTCCCACGGCGTGCTGATGGAGCGCGTCGGCGCTTCCGGGCTCACCGCCAACCAGCATTTCACGTTCGACATGCGCATCGACAACCCGGCTTTGACCGCCCAGGTTCTCGTGTCCAGCGCCCGCGCCGCCGTGCGCCTCGCCCAGTCCGGGCGTCCCGGCGCATATACGCTGATCGATGTGCCGCCCGTCCTGCTTCTGCCCGGCGAACGCATCGACAACATCGGCCGTCTCGTCTAGCGGGCTTGCCGCAGCCGTACGGTGTTTTCAAGGGCCTTCCTCCGGGGAGGCCCTTTTCATTATGGGCTTCAGCCTGTTGAGGGCGCGAAGTGTCCGAAACAAAAAAACACCCGCATAGCGGATGGTTATTATTTTGCCATGCCGCGGCGGATAAGCGATTTTCCCCATTTCGCCGGCCGTCAGCGGTCGTCGGCAACCCCCCTTGCCCAATAACCCGGTTCCATCATTCAAAAAGATTGGCTCTGTCATTAAGTAGTTGTTTCATCTCCACAGTACGGTGAAAATACGGCCTTTTTATCCGTTGGGGGAATCCACGGCCAAGGCTTTTTATTGGCTCTTCCTTTGGAACTTCAAGGAAAAAAGCATCAACCATTTTCTATGATACAGCCAAAAAATTCAGGAACGCACCCGAAAACAACTTTGAGGTCCTGCTATAGTAAGAGGCTGATGCTTTATTTTGTGAAACTCAAAAAGATAGCCGCTCAAATGTTTCTGTCATAAGGATCGACGGCAGAAAAACTGAGGAAAAACGCCATCTCCTTACTATGCCGCAGAAATGAAAGGGCCTGTCATAGGATGTGGTCGTTTCATTTCTGCAATATGGTGAAAATACGGCCTGTTTCTCCAGGTTTTCCTTTGGTGGACGTTATGGCTGAAGCCTTTTGTTGGTTATCCATTTGGAATTTCAAGGCACAAAAGCATCAGCCGTTTCCTATGGCACAGCCAAATGAAATTATCATATTTTATGCCAGCGCTTATTAGGTTGTGTCGTTGTTTTGTATATAATTATTTGAAAATATTAATATAATTTTTGCAATATAAAAATAATTTAATTATTTCAATATATTATATATAACAAACGACACGGCCTAGCCTTTCCCAAGACCCATTGCACAGCCGAAACAGCCATGCTCCGGGAATGCTTCCAGCAGGGTTCGATAAGGCCAAAAGTCTTGGGGGAAGGAGGGATGGGGTTCGGGGAAGGGAGGGAAACACTTTCTTCAGAAAGGGGTTCCCTCCCTTCCCCGATTTTCTCCCAGCCATGTACTGAAAAAGGCCCGGAAAGTCGCCTTTCCGAGCCTTCTTCATGAACGTAATGATATGTTCGTCTATGAAATGGCACTGCAACGGATATGTTGAGAGCCGTACACGGGAATGTTGTGCATCTATTTCATAACGCTTCTCTTGAGGAAGCGGAACCAAAGAAAAACCCTCGCTCCAGCCTTATGGTGAGCAAGGGTAAAAATATATGGAGCGGGAGACGGGATTTGAACCCGCGACTTCAACCTTGGCAAGGTTGCACTCTACCACTGAGTTACTCCCGCAGAACGAGGGAGTGTTTATAACGGACGGCGCGTTCCGTCAAGCTTTTTTTTACCCCAAAAGAAATTTTTTTGCCGGGCCCGGCAAGGCAAGGCGTTGCATCGGGTGAGAGGATGCTGTACACAGCAAACGCTTTGTTGTTTTTCAACCTGTTGCGTGAGGATAGTCCGCCGTGCCGCGCCGTTTTTCCTTGTTTGGGGCTTGCCTGTTGTGTTTGTTGCTGTCCGCCTGCGGCGGGAAGTCAATCCGGCCTGATGTCGCCCAGCCAGATGTGCCGGAGGCCGTGCGCGTCACGCCGCTGGAAACACCCGGCGTATTCCCGGTTTCGGAGGCGGAGGCGGAGCGCCTCTCGCGGGGGCTGGATCCGGCCCGGCAAGGCATGCGCTCGTGGAAGGATATGCGTTTCGCGGTGGAGCAGAGCCTTGCCTACGTGCGGGCGAAACCTGCATCCCGTGTGGCCGTGAACTATCCTTCGCTTCAAGTCACCTACGGCGAGATGGAAAAAGGGCTTGAACGCTTGCTGCGCCTGCTTCCTTTCCTTGATAAGGCCCCGGAAGTGCTGGCTTCGGACTTCCGCTGGGTACGCATCGGCCCGGACTTCGGCTTCACCGGCTATTACGAGCCGGAGATCCCGGCTTCGCACGTCCGCAAGGGGCGTTTCCAGTACCCAATCTATAAATCCCCTTCGGATCTGCGCAAAAAGCGCCCTTACCATACCCGTCACGCCATCGACTGCAAGGGCGTGCTGAAGGGGCGCGGGCTGGAACTGGCGTGGGTGGAAGATCCGGTGGACATCTTCATGCTCCAGATTCAGGGGTCAGGGCGGCTGCGTTTTGAGGACGGTTCGGTGCGCCCTGTGCTGTACGCCGGGCAGAACGGGCACAAGTATGTGGCGCTTGGACGGGTCATGGTCGATCGTGGGCTGCTGAAACGGGAAGAGGTGAGCATGTTCTCCATCCGGGAATGGCTGGCCGCGCACCCCGATCAGGTGAGGGAGCTGCTGGACACGAACCCCAGCTATGTGTTTTTCAGGCTCGGCAAGCCGGGGACTTCGGGGTCCAAAGGCAGTATGGGGAGGCGGATCACGCCGTGGGTGAGCGTGGCGACCGACCAGAGCGTCTTGCCCAACGGCCTGCTGACGCTGATGAACGTCACGCTGCCCGATGAGGGGGGCGAGCACAGCGTCCCGTTCAATGCGTTGACCCTGCCGCAGGATACGGGCGGGGCGATCAAGCGCAACCGTGTGGATTTGTTCTGCGGCAACGGCGAAACGGCGACGCACACGGCCAGTTATCTGGACAACCGGGGCGCGGTGTTCCTGCTGCTGCCGCGATGAAATGTTGAAAACGCCAGCGTTTCTCAGCGGATAGCCGAGGGCGCCGAGGCGGTTTGCTTGCAAGGGGCGTGCGTTTTCGCTATTGTGCGGAAATCGCGCACCCTTGCGCATGACCTTTTGCCCGGATAGGCACTGATGAATTTCGTCACGCTGGAGTTCGCAACCTTTTTCCTGTTCGTCCTTGCCGCGGGCTGGCTGCTGCGCGACAGGGACGGGGGATACAGGGCGTTTCTGCTCGCCTGCAACCTCTTTTTTTATGCGCTCGCGGGCATGGCCTTTGTCCCGTTGCTGCTGGCCGTGGCGGTGCTCAACTGGGGGGCCGTCCGCCTGATGTCCCGTTTTTCGGGGCAGCCGCGCAAGCGGAAAGGCATCATCGCGCTGGACGTGGCCCTGCATGTGGCCTTGCTGGCGTTCTTCAAATATTACGAATTCCTCATCCTTGGGCTGGAATCGCTGGCAAGCGCCGCCGGGCTCGGCACCGGCATCCTGCGCCATGCGTTGCCTTCGATGGAGATCCTGTTCCCCGTGGGGCTGTCTTTTTACACGTTCCAAGGGTTGTCCTACGCCATCGATCATTACCGCTGCCCGGATGAGCCGCCGCGCGCGTTTCTGGACGTGCTGCTGTTCGTGTCCTTCTTCCCCACGATCATGGCGGGGCCGATCATGCGCGCCCGGCAGTTCCTGCCGCAGCTTGGGCACCGGGCATGGGATTCCCGCGGCTTGCAGGAAGGGTTCGCGCTCATTCTCAGCGGGCTGTTCAAGAAGGTCGTGATCGCCAGCTACCTGTCAGAGCACATCGTGCGCGACGTGTTCGAATCGCCGGAATTTTATTCCTCGTGGACGATCCTCGCCGCCGTATATGCCTATTCCATACAGATCTTCTGCGACTTTTCAGGCTATTCGGACATGGCTGTCGGCGTGGGGCGGCTTATGGGGTTCCGCCTGCCGGAGAACTTCCGTTCGCCGTACCTTGCGCTGAACATACAGGATTTCTGGCGGCGCTGGCACATCACCCTGTCCCTGTGGCTCCGCGACTACCTGTATATCCCGCTTGGCGGAAGCCGCCGGGGGAACCGCTACCTGAACCTGATCATCACGATGGCGCTCGGCGGGCTGTGGCACGGCTCGAATATCCGTTTTCTGGTCTGGGGCGTCATGCACGGGGTGGGGCTGGCCGTCGTCCATGCCTTCCATGAACTGAAAAAGCGTTTCCGGCCGGATGGGTTCACGTCCAGCCCGGCCCTGCACTGGTGCGGCGTGGGCGCGTCATGGCTGTTGACGTTCCACTTCGTATCCTTCTTATGGGTCTTCTTCCGGGCGGAAGACATGGAGCGGAGCCTTGAAATCCTGCGCCGTATCTTTGTTTTCGGGCAGCCCGGCGAAGGGTTCCCGCTGCTGGTGATCCCCGCTGTGCTCATAGGGTTGGCGTTGCAGCTTTTTGGTGCGAGGCTGTTCGCCGCGTTCGTGGATGTGCAGGAGCGCCTGCCGTGGGCCGTGCAGGCCGTGGTTCTTGCGCTCGTGGGCGGCTTTATCCTGAAGATGGGGCCGGATGGCGTCATGCCTTTTATTTATTTCCAGTTTTGATTTCATGAGGGGCCGTGCATGAAGAACCCTTTCCGAGCCGAGCGGGGAACGCTCACGTCCGGCCGTGCCTGTGCCGTGTACGCGCTGGCCTTCGTCTTGATGCTTTTTCTGGACGCGGCGCGTTTTTCCAGCTTTCTGGATCGGGTCGGCATTGATTTCCCGCCCGCCGCCGTCGTGGGGCAGGCGGTGAAGGGCGTAGCCGAAGCGACGGGCCTCGCCGCCTTTTCGGGGGCGGAAACCCGGCTGGTGGCCGCGTTCAACACGGACAAGCCCATCGGGGCCGTCGAGGGGCCGTCCGCCGCTCCAAGCACGGCCCCGCAGCGGCCCGTAGCCGATGCGCTGGCGGATTTTTCCCGTGAGGCAGCCTCCCCCGCACAGCCGGAGCCCCCGGCTGAAGAGGTTCCCGTTTCCGTCCCTCCCGCCGCCGTGCCTGAGCAGGCCACTCCCGCGGCGCAGCCGGAAACAGGGGGGCTTCCTCCGGTTCGGGCGGAAACGGGACGCAAGCCGCTGGTGCTGCTTGTGGGCGATTCCATGATGATGGAAGGGTTCGGGCCCGTGCTCCAGCGTACCCTGCGCAAGCGTCCGGATCTGGAAGTGGTGCGCGAAGGCAAATATTCGACCGGGCTCAGCCGTCAGGACTATTTTGATTGGCCCGCGCAGCTTGAAAAGCTGGTGGAGAAGCACAACCCGGATATGGTCGTGATCTGCATGGGGGCCAATGACCCTCAGGATATCATCGACGAGAACCGCAAGCGCCATCATGCCGACAGTGAATCGTGGAAGGCGGTTTATCGAAGCCGCGCCGAACGCCTGCTTGCCGTGGCTACGGCGAAAGGGGCCAAGGCTGTATGGGTCGGCCTGCCCGTCATGGGCAAGGAGCCGTATTCAACCCGCGTCCGCCGTTTGAGCAAGCTCCAGCAGGAAGCCTGCGAGACGTATCATGCCGTCTTCGTGGATACGGTCAAGGTGCTCGCCGACGCTCAGGGCAACTACACGACATTCAAGGTTGACGGCAAAGGGCGTCATGTCCGGTTGCGTTATAAGGATATGGTGCATGTGACCGAGGACGGCGGGGCCATGCTTTCCGCCGCCGTGGAACCTGTCGTCGAGAAGGAACTTTTGCTTGGAAGGGGCAAGGCGGCGGAGCGTTCCGCGCCTCAGGCCCTGCCATCATCATCATCATCATCTTCTTCTTCTTCTTCTTCTTCTTCTTCTTCTTCCCTCCCGGCGGCCTCTTTGCCCGTTGCTGCCGAGGCCTCCGTGGAGCAGGGCGGCATCCCGTTCGCTGTGGATTCCGCATTCCGTGGGGGAAAAATCCCTTGTTATGCGTTCCTTCCCGCCGACCGCAAGCCGGGCGAGCGGTTCCCCGTCGTGTATCTGCTGCACGGCGCGTTTGAAGATGCGGGCGTCTGGAACACGCGGGCCGGGGCGCTGCTGTCGAAGCTGGCGGCCCGCGAGCGGCTGGTGTTCATCGCGCCGTCATGCGGAAGAACCGGCTGGTACGCGGACAGCCCCTATCTGAAGAAAAACCGCATTGAGAGCTTTTTTGTCCGCGAGTTGATGCCGTATGTGGAGCGCGTTTTCCCTGTGCTGCCGAAGCGCGGCGTCATGGGCATGTCGATGGGCGGGCACGGCTCCTTTGTCCTTGCGCTGCGGCATCCCGGCACCTTCGCCTCGGTCAGCTCCATGAGCGGCGTCATGGACATTACCCGGCATCCCGCCCAATGGAAGATCCGCGACGTGCTCGGCCCTATGAAATCCAATAAGGCGTTGTGGCAGTCGTATTCCGCCGAAGAGCTGCTGAAGCGGTCGAAGGCCGCCGGGACGCCCGCCATGCTCATTACCACGGGGCAGCAGGACGCGTATGTCGTGCCTGAGAACCGCGCCTTTCGGGATACGCTCCGCCGGGGCGGGTTCTCCTATCAGTACCGCGAGGCGCCCGGCCTCCATGATTGGACGTATTGGCTTGATGAGCTTCCCCTGCATGCGGCGTTCCATGCCGGGGTGCTGCATCGGTAACGGAAGGCGCCGAGATGGGCCGGTGGCGGCTCTGGAAATCCTTGCACGCCCCGTTTCCCCTTCAAACCGGCACTTGCCGGAGCCGGGCAGGGCAGTACATTATAATGGTAAAAGCCGTCCTTTCTCTGAACGGGAAAAGGACGGCTTCTCTGTTTTGCCGGGGCTATTCGGCTTTGCGGAGCGTATGCCATTCCGGGTCGTCGGTCAGATAGCGCGGGCGCTCGGCGAGGAGTTTCGTTTTGTCGCCGTAGCCGTACAGGGCGGCGATGGTGGCTATGCCCTGTTCGTTGCCTCCCCTGATGTCGAGGGCCGTATCGCCCACCATGGCCATTGAAGCGGGATCGAGGGCATGGCGCTCCATAAGGAGGCGGATAATCTCTTTTTTGCAAAGCTGGCGGCCCGGCAGGGAGTCCGTGCAGCCGACGCCTTCGAGGAAGGGCATGAACCCCTTGAGCGTAAGCATCCTCTGGGCGGCGGCCTCCGGCTTGTGCGTGGCGACGAACAGGCGGCAGCCTTTGGCCCGCAAGCGTTCAAGTAGCGTGAAAATGCCGGGGTAGGGGGTGCTTTGGGGGAAGGTGCCGCCAAAATAGAGGTCACGGAATGCGGCCACATGGCGGGCTATTTTCGCGTCGTCGGCATCCGGGCAGACTTCGCGGAAAATGCCTTCCAGCGGGGGGCCGATGATGGAGAGCTCCATCCGAGGGACAGGCTCGCCCGCATCACGCAGGACTGCGGCAATGGCTTCGAGAACGTCCGGCGCGCTGTCCACAAGCGTGCCGTCAAGGTCGAAAAGGATGGTTGAAAAAGGGAACGCGGAAAGCTGCATCAAAAACTCCTTGCAATGGGCACCGGAAAAGCCGCAAGCCCCGCCATATGAAGGTGTATGCGGGAAAGCGGTTTCCTCTTGCGGCGGTGTATTGCCGCAGGGTACGCTTCCCCTTCTCTCTGGAAACTGAAAGCCGCCATGACCGCCAAGGCCGCCGGCATCCCCTGTGGGCGGGAGCTTTGGGAACTCGGCAATTCATTCACTTTTCTGGTGTTTTTTTGAAAGGCTCTGCCATAGGGGATGTGGCTGCTTTATCTCCACAATATAGTGAAAGTACAGCTTTTCTCCGGTTTTCCGTTGGCGGGCTTCATGGCTGGGGCCTTTTATCGGTTATTCATTTGGAACTTCAAGAAAAAAGCATCAACCATTTCCTGTGGCACGGCCTTTTGAAACAGTTCAGTTGTTGTTTCAGTTTGTTATGGCGTCACGTTCATTGAAAATGTGAATACCTTGTCTCGGCTGTTCGTTTTACGGGCGGCTTGCTTTCCTGAAGGCGCGCCATACCGGAAAAGGAAGGCCGCGCCTACAGGAAGCCGGGGACGCCTTTAGGCTCCCGCGCGATGGCCTTCGGCCTGTTCGAGCGTGGCGTATCCGTACTGCTGCACCTGATTGAGGAGGTTCAGCTCCGCGCCGTTTACGCCATCCTGTTGCTGCCGCAATGTAAGTTCATGCAGGAGCGTGATCGTGCGCGCTGAATACGTCTTCAGTTCTCCCCGCAGGTACGTTTCAAAGGAGGTTTCCATTGCGGAGTCTTCGCTGGTGCGCAGCGGGCGGCCCTTGCCGCTCAGACGGGGATAACGGTCGAACAGCTCGGCTTTCCAAGACACGTTGATCGCGACGATTTCTTCGATCTTCCGCAAGGTTTCCCTGTCGACGGGCGGAAGGGATGCCGCCAGCTTCCGGTATTCTTCGGGGAAAGTGGATTCCATCATCCGGGCATATTTTTCGGTCATGATGTTTCTGCCGTCCCGCGTGGCGGCTTTCAGATCTTCCAGATAGCTGGCGAGCAGCTCATCGGACCATGTGGCGGCTTGGCTCTTCCGCATGATCTTGAAGGTGTCGGGCCGCATCTGGCAGGAGGCCGGGCCTCCCACATTTGAAACGTGGGAAAACATCTCCCATTCCAGCTTGATGATCTCGGACATCAGTTCGTCGCGCATTTTTTTCTCCATCTTATTATAATGCTGAATCATATTGTAAGGTATGGCCGTCTGCCGGGCACGTTGCCTTTCATACGGTAACGCGGGCGGAAGGCTCCGGCTGGAAGCTGTTTGCAGGTATGTTGCCTTTTACCCAGCCCAAGGGCTTGCTCGAATGCCGGTTCAGCTGTTTGCCGGGTATGTTGCCTTTCACCGGATGGGCAGAGCAAAACCGGCAAGCCAGCGCCGACGGTACAAGACTGTTGGTCTGCTGCGGCTGAACGAATACGGCATCTTGCCCGCCTTTTCCTTTGGCTCTGTCGCAGGATGTGGTTGTTTTGTCTCTACAATAGAGTGAAAATACAGATTGTTTTCTAATTGTTACGCTGATGGATTCCATGCTCCGGGGCATTTTATTGGTTATTCCTTTGGAATTTCAAGGCATGAAGCATCAACCGTTTTCTATGGCACAGCCTTTTCTTTTGCGGAGGGAACCCGGCGGATCCAAAACGCCGTTCGGCAGCCTCCGCTCAAACAGGGCGTTCGTCAGGCCATCTTGTTGTCCCAATCCTTTTCCCGCAGCGTCCCGGTTTGGAAGTAGACGGAAACAAGCTCGATGAACTCGTGGAAGTCTCCGTTTTCTTTGGCGAGGCGATCGATGGACTGCCAGTCGGCATCCGGTTTTTTCTGTGCTGGGAGCAGGATTTCGCTTTCCGACGGGTTTTCGGGATCGAGCAGGATGACCCCGATGCCGTGCAGGGCTGAAAGCATCCTGAGCTCCTGTTCCACCCGGTCGTCGGCGATGGCCGTGGCGACGAGATACCCCTCGTGCGCCCACGACGAGTTGCTGACGGCCTGAAAGAAGCATTTCCTGATATTGGCGACGGTGAGCGTCTTTTTGACTTCAAACGACCAGAGCCGGACGCAGGTGCTGCCGCTGGCGTGGCCGCAGGCTTTGACGTGTTTCCCCCATGCCTTGTCCACCGGCTCCATCGCCACGATGTCGGGGTGGAGCCATTGGTTGCCGCCGTTTCCCCGCGTATTGCGGGAGCGGCCTTCCCGGATGCGCATAGGGTAGAGGTGCAGCTCCGACCAGAGATAGCTGATGAGAAGCGGGTAAAGCTCCTGTTCCAGCAGGGCCCGTTCCTCACAGGAGCAGGCATCCTCATCGCGTTCGTTTGTTTCGCCTTGGGCCGTATCCGGCGCCCCCTGCGTTTCTTCCAATGGAATGCAGTAGCGGCGGGGCTTGGGCCTGTCCTGCCATACGAGTGTGGGGCGGAGCCTTTTGAGCGTATCCTTCTGTGATCCGATTTCCGCAATGATTTGCGAAAGGAATGCCTTGTCATCCGCAAAACGGGGATTGCTGCGTTTTTTGGCATAGTCGGAAGCGTATTGTTGTACGATGGTTTCGGCAATCTGCCGGGCCGTAAAGCTCTCGCCCCGATGTTTTTCGAGAAAGGCAATGATCTTTTGCGATTGGGAAAGCGCCATGTCCACCCCCTGTTCAGTCGAAGCCCCATTGTAGGCGGGGGGAAAGGCCATGTCCAGCTTGTGCGGGCCGTTGGGGGCCTGCTGGGGATTGGGACGGCTTCCGCCGCCGGGTAAAACGAAAGCCCCGCATTGCACGGGGCTTTCCGCTGTTTCAGGTTGGTTCGCCGTACGTTAACCGCTCACGGATATGGGAGGATAAGCTGCCGGCGAAGGGAATAGGGTGATTCCACATTTGAAACGCAATGGGCGTCAGTGGTGTGTCATTTCGGGAAGGTATGCCGGGAAGCACGGTGCAGCACCTGTTCCCACGGAGTATTTAAACCGCTTGTGTACGAAAGTTTCCAGAACCCTATATTGCCCGATAAAGCGCAACCCATTCAAATCGCTTATGTACGTAGGTTTCACCAACATGCCACGCCCGTGATCCATGGGCCCCTCCCTGCCGCCCAAAACGGCGTCAGGTAAAATGTGCCGGAACTTGGACGCTTCGGCAATACTTTTGCGCATCTTGCGGAGAAGTATCTTTTGTTCGGTATCGTCGAATCGTTATCCGCGTTGGATGGGCAAGGCGCACGGCGGCCCCTTGTTTCGCTTCATGTGGACGGCATCAAAAAAATGGCAGGCGGCACCGGGGAAAGAGCCGATGCCGCCTGCACGGAAAAGGGGATGGAAGGGGAGGCTACCGCAGCCACGTCCCGTCAAGCAGTTCCTTGGCGTCACGGGTGAGCGGGAAGACGTCGCGCCGCCCGATGTGCTTCACGTCGAATTTCCTGTTCAGGGCGGCGAAGTGGCGTAGCCCGTAGGCGATGCGGTTCAGGTAGGAATATACCCCGACGGCCCCGGCGGAGAATCCGTCCGCCGCGCTGCCGTAGAGCCCCCGCAGTTCGGGAAGATCGCTGAACAGCTCTTCCTTCGTCGTGCCGAAACGGGCGAGTTCCGGGGGGACTTTGCCCGCTTCAATGAGCTCCCCGATCTTTTTGGCGCTCATGGCCGCCGCCATGCTGGATCGGCACAGGCCCACGGCGGAGACGTAGGGCGCGCCGAGGGCCAGCGCCTTGTACACCTGATCCTCGGTCGCAAAGCCGCCCGTGATCGCCACATGCGGGAGTTCCATGCCTTCCTTGGCCAGCTTGTCGAGGATGCCGTAAAGGATGCTTTCCATGACGACCGTGGGGAGGCACCATTCGTTCATCATCTTGCAGGGGCTGTAGCCGGAGCCGCCGCCCGCGCCGTCGAAGGTGACCATATCCACTTGCGCCTTGGAAGCCAGCCGGAGGACATGCTCCAGATCCTCCGGATCGAAGCCCGCCATCTTGAAATACACGTTGGTCATGCCCATGTCGCGGAGTTGCGCGATGCGGCCGATTAGATAGTCGTCGCTCCAGATCGGCAGACGGCCGTAGACGTGGAAGGCGGGGCACGCCCTGCGGCCATAGGCTTCCTGTACGCCGGGATCCCGCGGATCGGGCAGGACAAGGAAACCCTGTCCGCATTTTTTCAGCGCCTCTTCGAGCGTCGGCACAAGGTTCGCGGGCTGCGTGCCCTTGGCGGACTGCCCGAATTTGAATTCGATGGCCTTGGCCCCGCATTCCCGGATGGCGTATTCCGGCACGCCCTGCGCGTCGTCGTCATAGTTGGCCTGAAGGATGATCTGCCCGTATCCCCGGTCATACTTGTTGAAGGCGTCCAGCATTTCCCGGAGTTTCGGGGCATGGACGACCTTGCCGTTTTCGTAGGCGAGCGTCGGGTCCTTGCTCACGGCCCCTTCGCCGATGACCGCGTTGACGCCAGCCATGGCCGCGCCGCCGAAGTAGTCGGGCCAGTTGAGCTTGATGAGCGCGGGGAGGATGATCGGCAGCGCCAGCTTCACGGGGTTGAGGGTGCCGATCTCCCGTTCGAGCCCCACATGGTAGATGGTGGCGCGATCGGCGTCCAGCGGAGCCCCCATTGCCCCGAACGCTCTGCCGTTGATGTTGAAATGGGAATAATCGACGGGATAGACCTTTTCCGAGGCGATCTGGTTTTCCCCCGTGGTGGTGGGATATACGGTCTCCATGCCCCGGACGGCGGACAGGCCGATCTCGCAACTGCCGATGCAGTCGGCGGTGCACATGGCGCACATGCCGGAAAAAGAACAGACATGGGACGGATCGCGCATTTTCGTGCGGTTGAACACGGAACCGAGCGTGGGGCTGTACGACATGGAAGCTTCCTCCTTGAAGGACGAAAAAACGGCGCGGCCCGCCCCCCGCGATGGGGAACGGCCGCGCCGTCGGTGGCATGGTCAGTCGCGTATGGTCTTGCCGGGACGTGCGCCCGTATGGACGCCGTGATCGACGGCGATCTCGCCGTTGACGAGCACGTAATCGATGCCTTCCGGGTAGACGCGCGGATTTTCAAACGTATTCACATCGCGGATGCGGTCTTCGCCGAACACCACCATGTCCGCATCCATGCCGGGCATGATGAAGCCCTTGCGTTTCATGCGGAGTTTGAGCGCCGTGCTGGAGGCCATCTTGCGCACGGCCTCCTCAAGGGTGAGCAGGCGCTTTTCCCGCACGTAACGGGCGATGAACCGGGGGAAGGCCGCATAGGTGCGCGGATGCGGCTTGCCGCCGCTCAGCAGGCCGTCGGTGATCAGACACATGGTCGGGTGCTTCATGCCTTCCATCACATCCTCTTCGCACATGCCGTGCCCAAGCAGGCCCACGGCAAGGTTTTCCTCGATCAGCAGATCCAGCACCGCGTCCTCGGGCGACTTGCCGAGGGCCTCGCCAAGGGCCACGGCGCTTTTGCCTTCGCACCAGAGGTTCTTTTCGCTGGCGACCGAGGAGACGTAGATGTTCTCCCAGCCCATGACCTGCGAGAAATTTTCCCAGCCTTCGGTGGTGAGCATGTCCTTTTTGACCTGTTCGCGTTCCTCCGCCAAGGCTTTGAGCAGGCCGTCCGTTCCCCGGCTGTGGTACCACGGCGGAACGACGACGTGCATGAACGTGCTGTTGGCCGTATACGGATACTGGGCGATGCCGATGTCGATGCCTTCCCCGCGGGCCCGGTCGATGGTGTCGAGATGCCTGCGGGCGTTCCCCCAGTTCCTGCGCCCCCGCAGCTTGAAATGCGTCACCAGAATACGGATGCCGGTTTCGCGCCCGATGTGGATGACCTCTTCCAACGCCTCGGCCATGTGGTCGGCCTCATTGCGCATATGCACGTCGAGGATGCCGTCGTAGCGGGCCGCGACTTTGGCGAGCGCGACGAGTTCTTCCGTGGACTGGTATTTGTTGGGCGTGTAGATGAGCCCCGCCGAAATGCCGCGCGCCTTCCTCCATGCACCGGGCCACGCTTTCTTCCATAAGGCGCAGTTCTTCGGCGGTGGGCGGCCTGTCCTCCATGCCCATGACGTCGAGGCGCACGGTGCCGAGCCCCACATAGGAGCTCAGGTTGACGCTCGGTTTCGCGGCGTCGAGCGCATTGAGATAGGAGGCGAACCCGTTCCAGCCCCACGGTTTCTGGGCTACGCCGTCGAGCCCGGAAATGCCCGTACTCCACGGCTCCTTGTTCTTGTCGCTGATGGGGGCCACCGACATGCTGTCGAGCCCTACGTTTTCTGTGGTAATCCCTTGCATGATTTTGGGCAAGGCCAACGGCTCGTCCATTATCCTCAAATCCGAATGGCTGTGGCTGTCGATGAAGCCGGGGCACAGGATGTTGCTTCCGATGTCGAGCACCGTTCGGGCTTCGGGCATGTCGTGGGCCGAACCCACGGCCACGATGCGCCCGTCGCGCACGCCGACGCAGCCTTTGCGCCAGGGGTTGCCCGTCCCGTCCACGATGCGGGCGTTGCTCAAGAGCAGATCCAGCATGAACGCTTCTCCTTTGTCAGCCGAGCACGATGCGGCGCGCAGAGTGGGCAGGGCGCGGATGGAGCCGTCGGGATTGAATTCGGCCTTGTTGCCCCACCCTTACATTTTCCCAAGGGCCAGCGGAATACCGTACAGGGGCGCGCCACGGCGTCCGGCGTAACGCTGCTGGCTTGCGCCTGATCGAGCAGCTCGAAAAAACAGAGCGGGGAACCGGGCGCCCCTTCCGCCGTTGGAAAACACGGGGATGATATAGGCTGTGTCCTAGAAAATGGCTGATGCTTTTTTCCTTGAAGATCCAAAGGGATAACCGGAAAAATGCCTTGGCCGTGGCTCCCCCCAGGGGGAAAACCGGAGAAAAAGGCTGTATTTTCATCGCACTGTGGAGATGAAACAACCGCAAACGATAACAGAGCCTTTTTTATGCGGGATTCGTTTGTCGAAAATCTGGATGAAATAAGGACAGCATGGCGTAGGCAAAATATTTCTGTGCCTTGATTGCGTTCCGGGGGCGCCCGATAAAGGCTATTGACACATATATCAGGAATCGGTATCAACACAACAAGCAAAGCATCTCCTGCCATCATGAAGGGGTGCCGAACAGTCGGGATGTGACTGTTTTTCATGACCAGTATCCAAAGTTATTTTGGATGCCTACGTGTTTCGGCAGGAGTTCGTGCAATGCTCTCTCTCTCTCTCTCTCTCTCTCTCTCTCTCTCTCTCTCTCTCTCTCTCTGGGCTGCCTGAAGGCAGACTCTTTAGCCATGCCGTAATTTTTGCTCCCATCGCTGTCATCGACGGTGTCTGACGTCCTTTTTCCGTTTTGGAAAGAGGGCGTTTTTCTTTTTTTCAGATACTAGCCACAAGGAACGTGCATCATGGCAGATATTATTCTTGCAAAACCTGAGGCCGGAACCCGGTCTGTCGTTCAGAGCGTCGAAAATGCCCGCATTCAGCTCAACTTTATGACAGGAGACGCACTGCTTGAGCGGAGCGGCGACGATCTCGTGTTCTCTTTTGAAGACGGTTCCAGCATCGTCATTCAGGATTTCTACACGGCCTACACCAGAGAGAGCGTGCCCGACTTCATTCTGGATGGGGCGCAGATAGCCGGGGCGGATTTTTTTGCGGCCCTGAACCTTGATGAACTCATGCCTGCGGCTGGCCCGGCGGCGTCGACGGCTGAAGGCGGACGCTTCCATGAATATGCCAATACCGAACTGATTGACGGGCTGGATCGTCTTGACGGGCTGGATCTCAGCAGCAGCCGTGCCTTTTCTCCCGAACGGGAGGCTTGGGGAGGGCTGCGCGGAAACGATGTCCCCAATTTTGAACCGGCGTTAAACGAGCCCGGCAGCCTTGCAGTCGAGGAAGCGGGCGTATTCCACGGCGGCAATAAAGAGAACCCCGGAATTCCATCCATATCCGGCACCCTGACCGGCGATGATCCCAATAACGACAATATCACTTTTCATCTTGTTGACGGATCCGGTGCTTCCGTATCCAGCATCCCCACCAAGTATGGCGTCATGGCGCTGAATCCTGACGGCACCTATACCTATACGCTTAATAATGACTCCACAGACACGCAGAGCCTTGCCTGCGGCACGTTCGTCACGGAGACGTTCACTGTCCGCGTGGAGGATGAGCACGGCGCTTGGACGGATACCAAGATCACCGTCACCATCAAGGGAACAAATGATCGCCCTGAACTGGAGCTTGAAGGCAAGGAGGCCAGTTTCACGGAGGATGCCGGAACGTACGAAAGTGGAGGGAAGTTCACCGTAACGGATGTGGATGCCGACGCCGGGACGAACCAGACGTTCCTTATTGCCGCTGACAACGGGGAATTGGCGCAGACGGGCCACAAAACCGCCGAAGGCAGCACCCCTGCCGTTTTTGAAACGGAATACGGCACCCTGACGGTCGATCCTGACGGCACATGGACGTATAAGCTCGACAACGATTCCGAGGCCGTTCAGGGGTTGGGCGAGGGTGAAACGCATATTGAAGAATTCACGATAACCGTTGTCGATGAACATGGCGCGTCTTCGGAACAAACCATTACCGTCACCATTACCGGCGTCAACGGGCTTCCCGTGCCTGACCCTGCCGGGGGATCGCTGACGATAAGGGAAACCGGCGTATGGGGGGATGCGGATAGGGGCGGACATCCCGATCCTAATGAAACTCTTGACGGCTCTTCTGAAGTGAGCGGGCAGATTCAGGTTAAAGACGAGGACAGGGGGGAAACGCACACCTTCTATTCGGATGCGCTGAAAGGGAAAGGCGAAGCGGGGAGTACGTTCACCCTTGAAGGGACGTTGAAAAGGAATGGCGAGCCTTCGGAGACGCAATCCATTCTTTGCACCGTAAGGGAGACGGAAACGATCACGCTTCCTGACGGGAGCACGGCGAGTTTCGTCACTTCATTTCAGACGGATTACGGAACCTTTACCCTGAACCCGGAAACGGGAGTGTATTCATTCGAGCCCCGACAAAGGTCGGAGGCCATGAACGCCCTTGAGCAGGGCGACAGGCTTTCCTTCAACATCGGCGTCACCGTACAAGACTCGGCGGGCGGCCTTTCCGAAAATCCGTTTAATCTCGCCATTACGATTGAGGGAACCAATGATCGGCCCAAACTCTCCATTACAGAAACAACACTGGACGTGGTTGAGTCCGGCGTGGGCAAGGATACTGCTGGAAAACCTTATGAAAATGGTACTGACGAACAGGAAATTTCTGAATTCACAGGAAAGGATATCGATACCGATAGAGGCAAGGCTGAAGGCTCGGATGTAGACAGGGGGGATGAGGACGGACTGGTCTATGGCGCGGTTGCGGGAACAGATGCCGGTAAGCTGTCCGATGATGCACGATTCGCGGAAGAGACTGAGGAAAATCCGTCAGGCGAGGTGCGCATAGAAGGCGAGTACGGAACCCTTATCCTTTCGGCGGATGGCTCTTACCGCTATGTTCTGGCTGAAAAGGGAAATGAGGGCATTGAGAATGATGATCCGCGTGCCGGGAAAGTCAATGCGCTGAATGAGAGCGAGAAGGTAACAGACAGCTTTGTCATCTATGTCAAGGATGAGCATGGTTCATGGGACAGCAAGACCCTGACCGTCAACATTACGGGCACCAATGACCGCCCTGAGCTGTTTCTTCGTGAAGATCGGGCCTATTGGGATGAAGCGGGCAAAGAAGTTGGTAGCGATACGTCCCTGCATGAAGCAAGCAGGGACGGAAGGGAGGGCGGAGAAGCGGGCGTCGTTTCGCTTACCGGCAGCGTTTATGCCACGGATGCCGATGAGGAAAACGGCGGCGGGCAGGAGACTACAACGGATGACAATCACGGCCTTGAGTTTTCGTTGACCGGGGGAAAATCGTCTCTGGAGGATGAGTCTGGCGCTAAGGTTGATGTTGATATTAATGTTGATGGTGGAAAAGCAATTTCCACGGATTATGGCACATTGACCATCGATGAATACGGAAACTACTGTTATGATTTGAATATGGATTCGGAGAAGCTGAAAGCCCTCAGCGAGGGCGATACAGTGACCGAAACCTTTACCGTGCGCGTTACGGATGATCGGGGCGCATGGGATGAAAAAGAGATCACCGTTACCATAAAGGGCACCAACGATCTGCCGATTCTTGTTGACGGGTCGTCGGAGATGAATGTTGTCGAAGCAGGCGTCTGGGGCAGCAAAGATCCTGCTCATAAACCTGATGAGAAGGTCTCTTCGGAGGAGGAATACACCCAATCTGTCCAATTCGATAAGGTGGATGCCAATGACACGCACAGCCTCGTCATTGGCGGCGATCATCTGCCGAAGGATGCTGGGCTTATGGTTTCTGGCCCTGTTTCTGGCGACTTTGCAGATGCCCTTACAGGCTCTACCTATTCGATAACGGAAACTGGAAGTGCTGGAGAATATACCGTCACAGCCACCATTCCCGGAATCAACGGAGGAAACCCCATAACCTTGGGTACGCTAACGCTGGAACAGAACGGTGAGGATGGGGATCTTTCCTACACGTTCACGCCCAATCAGGGTGAGGATGGCCTGCAAAACATTCCGCAGGGCATGGATTTGAGTATCCAAATCCCGCTTAAGGTAAAAGACAATCATGGTGTCCTTTCCGAGGGAACGCATACCGCGACCATCAACATCGAAGGCACCAATGACCGGCCCTCGATTTCTGTCAAAGAGCAAGCTGACGACGATATATATGTTTCCGGCGTGGGGCGTGATGAGGATAACGGTGACAAGCCCATCACCACAGAGCCGGATACGCTGCTCAACCCGGCAGAAAATCAAGATTATTCTTCAAAGATGGAAATCACGGGCAGCCTTACGGCTTCCGATCCTGACGCGGGAGATGAGACCAGCTTCTTCATCAGCGGGGCGAAGGGTAATAATGGAAACGGCATCTCATGCGCGGTTGGTGATGATGAAAGTACGGTCACCGTTTCTCTCAATGGAGAGGAAATCGGCAAACTGATATTGGATCCTGAGACCGGCTCCTATTCGTTCAAATTGACGAACGAAGCGCCTCTGAAAGGCTATGAGGAAGGCAGCAGCTTCTCGTTTACGGTCGATTTCAAGTCGAAGGATCAGCACGGTTCCACAAGCACGAACTCAGTTCAACAGGAATTTACCATCCACGCCAGCAACGACAAGCCGACGATCACGAATGGTGAGGAAAACCCCCTCGATAAGTCCATCTTGGAAAGTGAGGACAAGGTTACCGGCAGAGTTGAGTTCGAGGATGCGGACAAGGATAGCACGGATGCGGACGGCAAGGGAGATAGCCATACCTTTGGGCTGATTACAAAAGAAGACTATGAGAATCTTCAGGACGGCGAGTCCGTTGATATGAAGCCATCCATTTCCGCAGACGGATGGGGAAAACTCGAAATCAACCCGGAGACGGGCGAATATACCTTCTATCTGGATAAAACCAGCAACAAAGTCATAGGGCTTCGGGAAGGGCAGGATCAAGAGCTGCATTTTTATGTGGTCGTGCGTGACGATAAGGGCGCGTATGACGTGCAGGAGATCACCATCACGATCACGGGTGAGGATACGCCTACCGTTTTCAGAGGAAACGCCGCCATCCATGTGGTGGAGGAAGCTGGGGTCATAGCGCCGGAAAAGGATGGTAAGCAAAACACGGATAAGCCTGGAAAGCCGACCGCATCGGGCAAGTTGGAAGCTGAGGAATTTGACAAGGTTGGTGAGGATTTCGAAGGTGCCGATCCTGACGAATCACTTCCTATCGAATATTCCGTCACTGGAGAAGGCGTTGTTCAGAAAACGTTTGGAGATTTGGATGACCCCACCAATATTCAGGAGGCAATCAACAAAGCATTTTCGGGGGAGGAGTGGGGTTCTGATGCCACGGTCAGCATCGTAACGGGAATATACGGAACGCTTTATCTGAACAGTGCGACGGGACAGTATTTTTATCAACTGAACAATGGTAGCGAGGCGACCGACGCGCTCAAGCAGGGTCAGATTGAGTATGATGAGTTTACTATCCATGCTGGGGAAAAGGGCAACCCTGAGAGCTTGGGCGCTGACCAGCCTCTGAAAATCGCCGTGGTGGGAACCAATGACGCGCCTGTCGTGAGGGACATCAAGCTGAGTGAAGGTACCCCCGACGGAATTACGCTGACCCCCGACGAAGATAATAAAGGTTACACGATTAGTGGCCTTGAGGAAGATGGCGAGATCCAGTCCGTGAGCGGTACGATTTCCGCATCGGATGTGGACAGCCCTGCTGATTCGCTCCAATACCTGATCAGGGTTACGGATACGGATAAGGACGGAAACGTCAGCTACAGCTATGTCGGATCCGATGCCTCCAACAAGTACGGCTATCTGACTCTGGACGAGAAGACCGGGGTTTATAGATTCGTAGTCAATAACGACGCTGTTCAGGAGCTTGATAAGGGTGACTCGGTGGATGTTTCCTTTACCGTGGTCGTCAGAGACGAATACCATGCGGTTTCTGAAGAAAAGGAACTGACCTTCACGATTACTGGTAAGGAAGATACGGCCTCCATCAACAAGGGGTCCGTGACGACCTATGAACATGCTGCGGGCGCTGTTGAAGGAAGCGACAAGCTTGTCATTTCTGACGTCGATGCTGGCGTCAAAGAGTTTACGTCCATCACATTCGGCAATAATGAGCTTCCGCTTACTGGAAACGGGCCGTGGAAAATCGAAGGTGAGTACGGAACATTAACCCTGACCAAAGGAGATGATGGTTCTCTTTCCTATACGTATACATTGTCAAATAAAGGAAAAGAGGCGCTCAGGGATCGTAATGAAACAGATTCTGTAGAGGAAACATTTACAGTTTCGGGAACGTCCAATGATGAGTCGGTTTCCAGTGAGATAGTCGTCACTATCAAGGGGGAAAATGACGCGCCGTATGAACTGACGCTGGAAGGTAAAGGCGGCGCTGAGGTAACGGGGGAAGGTACAACATGGCACATGAGCGTTGGGGGGTGGGATCCTGTCAGAGGCAAAGCCTCCGGTTCCGATTACGACAACGATGCCAATGACCTGCGTTACTATGTGGATGACGCGGATGGGACGACTGAGGCTCAGGTCGGCCTTCAGACCATCAAGGGGCAATACGGTTACTTGGTCATCAATTCCGAAACCGGCGAGTACAGTTATACGGTAGACCCTGCCCTTGACGCCTATCAGCAGCTTGCAGGAACCGATGGCGGTCAGGATTCGTTTACGATCATCGTTTCCGACCCTTATGGCGCTACGCATGAAGAAACCATCGTTTTTGATGTGACCCACAAAGAGGGTGGGAATGGTCAGGGAGATTTGACTCTTAAAGAGCCAAATGCCCCGGTGGAGGTAACGGAAGACAACCGCGAGTATTTCAAGAAGGATGAGAATGGAAACGACGCTGTAGATGAGACTGGAAAACCAATCGACAACACCCCGCCGCCTGCCGTAGAGAGTAAGTTTTTCAAGCTTCGGGATGAGGATGGAAACACCGTCAAACTTGAGCCTGACGATATCTGGCTTGTGGATAATGGGGGGACTAGAGAGCCGCAACCTGGCGACGGCAAAACCCATATAGTCAATACGGATTACGGCGCTCTGGTTCTGGAGAAAAACAAAGCAGGAGAGTGGGGATACCGTTTTGTCCTGAACAACGGCAGCGATGCCGTGCAGTCTCTGGATGAGGGCGATACGGAAACATTGACCTTCTATGTGCAGACCGGGAGTCAAGATCCGGTTAAGATAACGGTGGTGGTCTCCGGCATCAACGACCGTCCCGTGATTGAAGGGGCGGAGAACCTCAGGTTGGAGGATACGGCGACTGATGCCGTCGAGGGTACCCTTACCACGTCCGACCCGGATGCTAGTGATGTCGGCAACGCGGAAGGGGGGACTGGGAATCTTCAATACACCGTTTCCGCGGCTGAGGACTCCGGCCTTGTGCTTAAGCCTGAGGGAGACGGCTCCTATACGGTCAACAAGGACGGCGTCGACTGGGGCACGTTCACGCTGAAGCAGGATGGCACGTATTCGTTCAAGGCCAGCAAGCAGGCGGCAGAAAAACTGCTGGCTGGAGAAAACGAGGAGCTGAAGCTCACCATCACCGTGGATGACGGCTCGAAAAAGGATGATGGTTCGCCGCTGGAGAATGCCACGGCGTCCACGGATATTTCCATCACCATCACGGGAACCAATGAAGAACCGAAAATAGAGAAATTCGAGAATCTTACCGTCAAGGAAGATACGATATTCTCCGACATTGGAATGCTGAAAGTGAAGGACGACAGGGTGGATGAGGGCGGAAACCCCACAGGGCTTACCTATACCGTCACCGCTGGCGCCCACGAAGATAATGAAGGCGCCGAAACGGCGGGGGGCATCGCCGCAGGGAAATACGGCTCCCTCTATGTGACTGCCGACGGTTCCTATACGTACAAGCTCAACAATCAGTTACAGGCCGTGCAGGAACTGGGAGAGGACGATGAGCCGCTGACCGAGATTTTTACCATCTACGTCAAGGACAAGGATGGCGGCGTGACCTCGCAAAAGATCACCGTCACCATAAACGGCACCAACGATTTGCCTGTGCTGGAGTTGGATAAGCCTGTGTTGGACATCAAGGAAGGTGACGAAGATGTGTCCGGCAAGGCCACAGCCTCGGATGTGGATAAAAATGATCAGGATGACCTGAGATATTCCTTTGACGGCGGAAAAACGGAAGAAACGGTAGACGGCGTTGTCTGGAGCGTCGTGGAAACGGCCTACGGCACGTTCAAAATCAACACCAAGACGGGAGACTATACCTTTACGCTGAACAATGAAGCCGATGCGGTCAAGAACCTGAGGCCTACGGATATCGTTAAGGATTCCGTTACCGTAGTCGTGACTGACGGCAAGGGATCGGTGGAAAAGGAACTGGCGGTGCATATCAAGGGTACGGACAGCACGCCGGAAGTGACTGATGAGGGCAGCCTTTCCGTTTCGGTGGATGATACGGCCGAGAGAGTTGTGGGCCAGATTAAGGCCGAGGGCTGGGATAAGGGCATTGACGGCAACGGATCGGATCCTCTGACGTATACGGCCGAGGGCTCCCAGCCGGTTACGGAAGACGGCAAGGTCTGGCAGCGCATCGAAGGAAAGCATGGAACCCTGTTCCTTGATTCGTCCACGGGCGCGTATCGCTATGAGCCTTCGGAGGAAATGAAGGCTCTGGCTCAGGGCGAACATGAGGAGGACTCCTTTAAGGTCGTTATTTCCGACAGCACGGGCAATAAGATAGAAGCGGACATATCCGTCACCATTGACGGAACGAATGATGGGCCCGTCATCAATTCCAATACCATCACCAATGCTGACGGCACGAGCACAGGCAGGCTCGAATTTTCGGATGTGGATACGAGCG
Organism: Bilophila sp.; assembly: GCF_057864385.1. NCBI lineage: Bacteria > Pseudomonadati > Thermodesulfobacteriota > Desulfovibrionia > Desulfovibrionales > Desulfovibrionaceae > Bilophila > Bilophila sp. Next base: position 26,634 of record NZ_DBMAFI010000014.1, read on the forward strand.
ATACGCATACGGTGACTTTCGACGACCTATACGCAGATGACAAGAAAACTCCGCTGAGCGTGGATACCGCCAATATGCCGGAGGATTCCGTTTCCGTTTACAACGCGGAAGGCGTTCTTGTGGGAACGCTTGCTTTGCAATTCACCAAGGGGGAAGGTGACAAGGATGTATTGTCCTACACGTTCACCCCTGATGCGGATTATGTGAATTCGCTGCCCGTCGGCAGCTCAAACATTTCGTTTGGTGTGACGGTGACGGATAGGAACGTGGCGGGAACGGATATGAAGTCCGATACCAAGCCGGATCAGACGTTCACCATCGAGAATAAAAATGATGTCCCTGAGAGCGGTGAGGGAACAGACGTTTCTAGAGGCGACTATGAAGGAACCATTGTCTTCTCGGATAAGGATATTCTGGATACGCACACGGTAACCTTCAACGGCCTTAAGGATGCGCAAGGCAATGATCTTGCCGTTGCTCTGAGTGACGGCACCTCGCAGAAATTTGAAGTCTACAAGGACGGCGTGTCGGTCGGTACCCTTGAAGTCTCCTATACTCCGGGAGACAAGAATCAGGGGAACCGGATTGAGTATGAATTCACGCCCGCTTCCGATCTGAACGGACTGCCCGTGGGCGATACCTCGTTGGAATTTACGGTCACAGTTTCCGATTCCAATCAGGGAACTCTCGTTGCCGGAGAAGGCGGCTTCACGGTTTCCAATGCGAACGATGCACCGCAAATCGTGGGGGATGTCGTGGATGATGTCACGGGCACGCTCACGTTTTCGGATGCGGACAAGGCCGATACGCATACGGTGACTTTCGACGGCCTGTACGCAGAGGGCGGAGAAACTCCGCTGAGCGTGGATACCGCCAAGGTGCCGGGCAAGCCCGTTTCCGTTTACAACGCGAAAGGCGTTCTTGTGGGAACGCTTGCTTTGCAATTCACCAAGGGAGACGGCGACGAGGATGTATTGTCCTATACGTTCACCCCTGATGCGGATTATGCGAACTCCCTGCCCAAAGGCGGATCGGAAGAGATCACGTTCTCTGTGAGCGTGGCGGACAATAACGGTTCGTCGTTGACGGATTCTGGAGAGACGCAACATTCGTTCGTTGTTGCCAATGAAAACGATGCGTCCGATGTTGCTGCCGCCGTCGGCGCCGACAAGACCTCTGGGGCTGTCAGCTTCTCCGATGCGGGCGTTCAGGATAGCGTAGTGCTGTCCCTTGAGTACGGCGGGAAACCGTATGCCGTGGCAGGCAACGCATGCGAGAACCCCGGCGTCGGAACCATTACCCTTCAGGAGACGGGAACAAACGCCTATGGCTATCTGTTCGTTCCCGATGCCAATTTGACGGATAGCGTGCCGGACGGAAAGCGGGGCACGCTGGATATTGCGTTCAAGGTTGAGGATCGCGCAGGGGAAAGCGGCACTGCGGCTGTCCGGTTGGGCTTCAAGGGAACCAACAATACCCCTGAGGCCGATGTTGACCCGGCAATACGCCATGATGCTCAAACGCATACCATGAGCGGTTCCTTTACCGTTACCGCTCCCGATGGCCATCCGGTCGAGGTTCCTGAGTCAGCCGCAGGAACGTACGGATCCGTGGCAATCACGGAAAAACAGGATGGGACATGGGGGTATACCTATACGCTTGAGAAAGATCCGGGTGAAGACACGGCGGATAGCTTTACCATCACCTTTAAGGATCAATACGGTGCCGAGAACGCTTTCACCATCAACGTGCCGTTGTCCCACCTTGGGAACCTGCCTCTGGACGGCGCCGCTTTTGCGCAGCCTGCAATGCAGAACCTGATGTATGACGGCATCCCCAGCATCGTGGCATCCCTCCCAGAGGATGGGGATGGCGTTTCCGGCTCAGGGACGAACGGGTTCGTTCTTGCCGGGCAAGAAATGCCCCTGCCCGCGCCTGCTTCCGAAGAAGGGGACGCCCATGAACCGTCATCCCTCCCTGACGGCGGTGAAGATGCCCTTTATAAGCTCTTCATGGAACGGGATGAACTTGGGAGTGCCGCCGAGGAGATCTGGGCTGAAGACAAGAGCCTTGCGGCCAGTGCCGCCGAAAACGATTCGCTGGTTTCCAGAAATGCGGCCAAGACGCCTTGGGAAAGGGAACCGGAGATGGAATATTCCGATTCGGCGTTCCTTTTGGGGGATGGCGGCGACGTCGGCATCTTTGGAGTGGAGGCTTCGGATGTCTTCCTCTCCGATGCCGCTGGGAACGGCGGACATTATGGCGGACAGGCAGACGGGCTGAATCTGGAGGACGTGCTTGAGGAGTCCGATGGAACTCTGGATTCGCTTCTGGCGGAAGATGCCGATGGAACTACGCCGAACAGTGGGCAAGATGATTTCGATCCGAGCCTCACGGAGATCAAGGTGGACAAGGCGCTGGAAGGAACGCAAAACGGTATGCCCGGAGTTCCCGATGTTGATGAGCTGACGAGCGAAGTCGCCGGCATTGTGGGGTTCAGCGAATCCTTGCCTGCGGACGATGTAAGCCTTGTGCAGCAGCTTGCGGAGGCAAGCGCGGCGAATAACCACGGCATGTGATTGAAACCGGGATTCCCAAAGGCGGGCAGGCTCCCGCCTTTGGGACTTTTCGGGGAATGGAGACGAGGGCGGGTTGTCGGATGCCCCTTAAGGAAGGAATACGTTTTGGCCTGTTCCGATCCCCCGTCCCTCTCGGCGCAATCACCTTTCAGCCTGTGCGGAGCGTTGGGTTCAGCCATGCAAGTCTTGTTTGTGCATTATGCCTTTCCGGGACCATTTGGTCATCTGGCTGCGGATTTTGCGGCCATGCCGGATACAACCGTTTGGTTCGCCTCGGAATACGGCAGAAGGGATCTGTCCGTCCCCGGCGTGCTTCGTTTGAACCTGCGCATGCCGAAGGCTGGAGGCAGTCAGGGGCCATTGCCGCCCTTGCAGGAGGCCGGGCGCGATTTTCACAGGGCGTACCTGCGTGGCCATATGACGGCGGGAGAACTCTGGAAACTGCGGAAGACGGGATTCGTGCCGGATATGATCTGCACGACGGCGGCTATGGGGAACAGCCTTTTCCTCCGAGACATATTCCTAGAGAGCTTTTGTGTGGTGCATGCCGAAACCTTCTCAAGGCGGGATGATGGGCTGGAGGGTGTCCAAAAGGCCGCTCCTGCACGCAGGCGGATACGCAACGTGCTGCATCTCAACAGCCTCGCCGACTGCGATCTTGCCGTCACTTCAACGCGATACCAGCGGGATCAGTTCCCGGAGTGGCTGGCCAAAGACATGGTTGTCCTGCCTCGATGTGTGGATACGGATTTCTTTTCCCCCGGTTCCGGTCGAGAGGCGTTTGGGGAGCTGGTGGCCTTTTCCGGGCAGGAACTGGCGTCGCCGGGAGCCTTTCCGCTATTTGATATCCTGTCGGGATTGCTTGCCAAACGCTCAACCTGCCGGGCGGCGGTCCTTGCCCCTTTCGTTGGGCGGGCGCAGCTTCCCGCCTTACGTGAGCAGCTTGCCGGGAAACTGGGAAAGTACGCCGAGCGTGTTCTTCTGTGTGGCTTTTCTTCGGCGGAAGCATATCGGGATGTGCTGAGGGCCTCTTCCCTTTATATTCATTCCGCCGCCTCGTTCGTTTCCTTGGCGTTGCTGGAAAGCATGAGCTGCGGCTGTCTGGTGCTGGCTTCGGATACGGAGGCGGTGCGTGAATTTGTCCGGGAGGGGGAGAACGGTTTTCTGTGTGATTTTCGTTCCGCGGAAGCCACGGTGAACCGCATTGCGGCATTGCTGGAACGGAGGGCTTGTCTTGCCGGCGTCAGGAAAGCCGCACGGAAAGATATGATGGACGGACATGACCTCAGGCATACGCTGAAAAGAAACAGGGAGTGCCTGCTTGGGCACTACGCACGCTGGAGAGGGCGGGCCGCTTCCATGTAGAAACCATTCCCGGAAAAACAAGGAAACAGGCCGGTTGTGCTTCAATGGGGCAGCCGGCCCGTTTTTATTCCCTATACGCCAGCAGGCCGGTACCCCCTGAGTCGATGTTCTTGCTGCGTTCGCCCTGTGGCGAAGCGGTCGAAAGAAAGGGGCAAGATTTCCATCCTCGGTGTCCGGGGCTGCGGGAGAAAGGAGCGCCATCGGCTGTTTGATCCCCGAACGCGCCTTTTGCACATGCGACGCTGGAGGAAACCGTTTCAAGGGTTTTGGGCCGGAGTAGGAAATCTTGACCCTTGCCGTCTTGGACGGGATTGCTTTTCACATCCACGCATAATGTAATCTAGGGTGGGGAGTTATTCGTTCCAATTGAAGCCGTCCCAGACGAGAGATCCCCTGAACGGTTTATGGGGACGTCTTGTAAGATTCCATGATGCCAATGGCGTCCTTCGCCAACTCATCCTCAGTATGGCAGAGTTGGAGGGGAGCGGAGACAGCTTGCGGCAAACGCTGTTGGAACAGGGATTTCAGATTTCACCGGATAAAGTGGCTCGGAGGCTTTTCAACCGTTTTCTGAACGATTCGACTCCACAGATGTTTGCAAGGATAGTCAAAAAAAATCGGATGGATTGGTGATGTATACGTTCTCAGGGACATAGCCTGCGGCAGGGCTGAAGGAAAGTTGTTCGTTCCTGAATCTCCGCGATTGGCAGGTCGTTTTGAGGCTGCCGGAATTCTTGAAGACTGGCAGAAAAATGTGGCGGAACCATGCCTCTGCAATCCGCTGTTGGAGCTGGCGATATCTTTTGCTTTTGGCTCTGTTCAAGTTTACGGTTGATAAAGAGAAGTATGCTCGTTTAACCGTCGGAGGCGCGAGCGTCAGCGAGCTTTGAGGACGTCCCCCGCCGCATGGCAATGCGGCATGGAGGGGGCGAGGAGCGGCGAAATGTCTCGCGAAGCGCGGTCGAGAGCGGCGAAGCCGTGTGCGAGACGAAGCGCCGTCAGCCGTTGCCGGAGGGAGCCTTTCACCGCGCTGGAAGTGCGGCCGTTTCCACGGCAGAGAATGTTCCGCTGAACAGGGCAGATGAACGACCTCTGATTGCTGTATCAGCCGGAAACTTTAACACAGCCTTGCTGTTACAGGACCGCTTCTCGAACCCTGTGGACTTGAAGGTGGTGGCCTCCTTTTTGAGCGGCCTTCTTCCTGCGGCAAAACGACTGCCCCCAAGGTGACAGGTTCTGTCTGTGGCGGTGGAGGTAGGCTATATCCGTCAATGGCGGGCTACCGACAACACCCTTGATGGTACTGCTGCAACACACTGTGACAACCTCCTCTGCCTTGATGAAATCGGGCAGGCTTCTTCGCGTGTCGTGAGCGAGGTTGCCTACATGCTGGCAAACGGTCAAGGGAAGGCTCGCGCCAACAAGAAAGGCAATGCCAAGGCCATACAGGAGTGGCGGTTGTCCTTCATGTCCACGGAAGAGCTGACGCTTGCGGACAAGAGCACGGAAAACGGACGAGGGCAAGCTATGTCCGGACAGGCCGTCCAAGTGCTGGACATCCCGGCGGGCAGAGGTACTGGACAAGAAATTTTTACCTATATTCCCAGTGGATTGAGTAGGAACAGTTTCAGCCAGCAGTTGGTTGGAGCTGTCGGACGGTTTTATGGAACGGCACTTCGGAGATTCCTCGGATGTCTTGTCGATGGGCTTGAGAAGCATGTCCCTGATGTGAAGCAGATGAGTACCGAATTTGTTCAGGCCGTGTGCCCGGAAGCTGCTTCGGGGCAAGTCAAACGTGCGTGCCAGCGATTAGGACTGATAGCTGCCACAAGAGAAAAAGCCATCGACTTTGGTGTCCTTCCGTGGCCGGAGAAAACGGCCTCGCGTACGGCCCAGTTTAGTTTTTTCGCTTGGATCAAGGAGCGCGGAGGAATCGGGGATATGGAGATCGAAAACACTCTGGACCGGATCAAGACCTTTTTCCAGAAACATGCGGAGACTCGTTTCTGCAAGCTCTTCTGGATTTTTCCTTTGTTCCTAAGCCTTGTTGCGAATGAGGGAGAGCTGGTTACGGCTGGCAGGCTTGCCTCCTCCCCGGAATCTATTTTTATCGTCCTGAGAGCCGTTTTAAGAGATGTTTTGATGAGTTGGGGGTAAAGTTCAGTCTTTTGTTTAATAGATTTACAACCTTGTTTTTGGTCAATTCAAGAATATTTTCTTTTTTTAATGAGAATAAGGATATACGGAACAAATATCATTTGTGACTCTTCTATCTGGCATCACAAGACTTATAAACACAATTGCGTCTTGTCATTTTGATCGTTTCTACATATATGGATAATTATGATAATCTATACCTTTATCTTATTTGTATTACGTTAATATGTATTTACTTTCTTTATTTGCTGTTTTTTAGTAATATAATTAGATATAGGAAAAATAAGAATAAATTTATTGGTATTATTATCATTGGTAAACGATTCATTTGTGATCAATTGAGAGGTATCAGGCATATTATATGCTGAAAAGTTCAACAGATTTCTTTTTGAAAAAAGAAAAATCTATTTTTTGAGTGAAACGATAGCTCTTTGGATTTACTATAGATTGGAATAAATATTTTATCATGTATTCAATGCATTCTGTACAACGCACCGTACGCACGATCATCTTTGCAGATTGAGTTTACAGAATTTATCATATAATGTTGAGTGGTTGTAGAAAATCTTTGAAAGCTGAAGACATGATGGTCTACATCCCTCTTGAAAAACAGAAATGAAGCAATTTCTTTTGATAAGATGCGATATAACCGTCGGCATCTTATTGAAAAGGCTCTGTTATAGTTTCTGGCTGTTTCATCTCCACAGTGCGGTGAAAATACAGCCTTTTTTTTCAGTTTTCCCCTTGGCGGGAGCCACGGCTCAGGCATTTTTTCGGTTATCCCTTTGGAACTTCAAGGGAAAAAGCATCAACCATTTTCTATAACAGCCATTGAAAATACATTCTGCAAACTGAAGAATTGATAGTGCATAGCGACTCGGTAGGACCGTTGTGCCATGCCTTTTGCTCAACCAGCTACCTTCCCTTTTCTATTAACTCCTATCTCAGTTAATAATTCTTGGGCTTATAAACTAGGGCATACTATTTCTGATGAAATATATAAATATATTCTTGTAGTTAACAAATAGGTGCTACAGGTAATTTCACACCCAAAGAGGATACATTGAGTAATCAATCAAATTTTATAGCACTATGCAAACGGCAATGAATCAAGTATGGACATACTGTTGATATGATGATAAATAAAGGTAAAGACTACCTTCCATTGTAGTCTCCCCCAAAAATGGACCGTGATAAATTCCCCAGTTTATCACGGTCTCATTTTTTGTTGATCTAATAGCTCTCTTGATCTATCAAAAGAGTGCTCGCATATATGCATCAGGGTGGATGGAAATTTTAAATTGAACGTTCAAACAGTTTAGATTGAACACTCAAACATGTAGAGGGTATCATGGAGCAGCTTATCAAAGATATCCTAACCCCCATTAATAGTTTTGTATGGGGACCTGTCATGTTAGTCATGCTGGTTGGCACAGGCTTATACCTTAATATAGGTCTTAAATTTTATTCATTTCGCAATTGGATCCGAGCTTATAAATGCCTATGGGAAGGTCGCTCAGATAAATCCAGTCATGGTGAAATATCCCCTTGGAATGCTTTGATGACAGCTATTGCTGCTGACATTGGTACGGGTAACATTGTTGGTGTGGCTACAGCTATAGCTATTGGCGGCCCAGGGGCTCTTTTTTGGATGTGGGTTACTGCCCTTGTTGGAATGATGACCAAATTTTCTGAAGTGCTCCTCTCTGTCCATTTTCGTGAAAAAACTCCTGCCGGCAACTGGGTAGGCGGAGCTATGTACTTCATCAAGAACGGACTTGGTCCAAAGTGGGCATGGCTTGGAGTGCTGTTCGCCGTTTTTGGAACACTGGCCTGTATCGGCACCGGCGCTATGGTTCAAGCCAATGCTATATGCGGCAACCTTGTTTCCTCGTTCGGCCTTAATAAGTATCTTGTGACCGGAATCTTGGTCGTCATGTGCGTTTTGGTCCTCTTGGGAGGCGTCAAACGTGTTGGTGCTGTCGCTGGCAAACTGGTTCCGTTCATGGCAGGGTTGTACATTATCATGTGCTTGGTCATTATCATCATGCACATAGATCGCGTCCCTCAAGTTTTTGTATGGGTTGTAACTGACGCCTTTACGCCTACTGCTGCTCAGGGTGGTTTTGTTGGCGCAACTATCATGATGGCTATTCAGATGGGGATGGCGCGTGGTATTTTCTCCAACGAGGCTGGCCTTGGCACTGCTCCCATGGCCCATGCCGCCTCTACCGCTGAAAGCCCACTGGTTCAAGCATCTATCGGTATGCTTGATGTATTCATCGATACTATTATCGTTTGCTCGATGACAGGGTTTGTTATTTTGGTTGGCACGACTCCAGAAGGAGACCCTCTCTGGTCCAGTGGACTTAATGGAGGGGTTCTTAGCGCTACAGCCTTTGCCTCATCCCTGTCTTCCATTGGTGAATACGGAGTAAGCATTTGTCTGGCTCTCTTCGCCTTCACGACGGCCCTTGGCTGGTGCGTGTATGGAGAACGTTGCATCATTTATCTTTTTGGTGATAAAGGACAAGTTCCTTTTAGGATTATCTACTGCATAGCTGTAGGGGTCGGAGGTCTCGTAGCTCTCGATGTTGTTTGGCTGCTTGCTGATACTTGCAATGCACTCATGGCTTTCCCCAACCTTTCGGGCTTGTTGCTCTTGAGTCCTGTCCTCTTTAAGATCGTTAGAGAAGAAACCAAGAAGGATAAGCGATTTGTCTGCTAAGTAGGCATCTGCCAATTTTCTAAAAGGGGGAACACTTTTTGAGTGCTCCCCTTTTTGTATAGAAAGAAAACCTCCCAACTAGGTGGGAGGTCTCCAAAATCTTATAGAGCTTTCGTATAGTAACAATTTTGATTTGTTAGCAAAGTATTATGGTCTGGCAGATGCAAGCGGCAACAAGTCAAAAGGAAGTCACAATGAGTGACGTTCAAAGTTTAGTCCGCACAAAATGAAACTGCAAATATTATTGGTGGCTATCCTCAAATATTGCAGATAGGTTTTCTATGGTGAAAAGGAGCGTGGGATCGGCGAGATATTGCGCAGGCATTACGAATGGAAAGGAGTAACAATCGTCGAAGCGGAATGCTGCCCGAATTATATCCATATACGGCTTGAGATACAGCCCAAGATGAGCGTATTGGGATTTATAAGATATCTGAAGGGTAAAAGCAGCCTGATGCTCTACGCGCGTTTTGGGATTTGAAGTTTAAATACCGCAATCACGGATTTAGGTGCCGGGGCTATTACATGGACACGGCAGGCAAAATAAAGAGAAGATTAAGTATTGCATAAAAAAACTGGAAGAGGATAAACTGGATACACAGCTTTCCTTCCCTGTTCCGGGAGCCCGTTTACGGGCGGCAGATAACGGAGATGTCAATGCCAGATCGTTATGTGCCTGTTAGGGTGTTGCTGGTGACGAGCCTTACAGGTGCATATGAGAAACATCGGCTACCTCTGTGGATTCTTTTTCAATGGCTTTGTTATAAGTTTGTGGTTGTTTCATCTCCACAGTGAGGTGAAAAATACAGCCTTTTTCTCCGGTTTTTCCCTTGGCGGGATTCACGGATAAGGCATTTTGCCGGCTATCCCTTTGGAGCTTCAAGGAAAAAAGCATCAACCATTTTCTAGGCTGTGTTTAAGTTCGTGGCTGATACAAAATTCCAACTGGAAAGGAAGAGTTCTTTGGAAATTATTTGGAGGTCTCGCAACAATTCTTCAAGACTGGATTTCATGTAATGAACAAAAAATGAGAGAGGCCCACATCACCAGACGTGGAACGAGCTTTTATCTATTGATTTTCATTGAAAAAATTATCAACCGTAAAATTGAACACAGCCATTTTCTATAACACAGCCTTTTCAATTCGTTTGGGGAGTCAATTCGCGTTATCTTTTGTTTTTATAGATTGGCTCTCGTTCTACACAAACTTCCCTCTACTGGTATCCGAAAGAATGGCCTTGTTTAATGTCACATACAGAGCGTCTAGGATCAAAGCCCCAAGGTGGCCGCAAAGAATAAAACTGGTGGGCAATTAGACCTACTATATACCCCAAAACTTGAGCGAATGGATTCAAGTACCGAGAACAGTCCAGCTATTGGCGTATGCAGGGAGAGGTTGAGCACAGTACCATCTATGAACATCTAAAGGCCACAAGCTCAAGACGGTGCTGGTATGAATGTTCGTATTCCCCGTCCCCTTTCGGATCTTGCCGCACTGCATGCGTGTAATGTCTTTTCAACATGAAAGGTATAGGCTTCGGGTTTAAAGCCAACCGTCCATAGACAACCGGGTCGCCTCAAGTCTGTTCCTGATAGCTTTCAAGCCGCAGTCTGGACGTCAAAGGCGTAACCGTGTCTCATTCTTCAGGTCAGTTCAGCCAGAAAAATCGTATCATGCCCGTTGCCCGCCGTGGTATTGAAAAAATGCTGTACCATCCTCCCGCAACCGACGCCGTACGTTGGGCGGTCACATGAGCGGAGGCATCAAGCGCCACAAGAACTTTGCATCGATCATGCATAGCTCATTTTTTCCGAAGGGCGTTTCTGCCATTGTCCACTATGGCATCTCGTTCCCGCAGCGTTGTTCGCACACGCACCGGTAACATTACCTTCTCCCGCGCGCAAAACTTCCAGCCCGATAAATCAGGTCCTTTCCAGATCTGGGTTGGCCGACGGACTATCGCATAAAACGGTATAGCGCGGACCGCAATCATTCAGTCCGCGCAGGGTAGCTTTTCCACCATCAAAGAAAGAATCATGTCCTTTCATGGAGCTCTTCCAGAAGCTCGACTAATTCGCCTACCCGAAAGGTCAATTCGTTCAGGCGTCTTTTCAGCAGCACCTCAAGACAATGGCGCCGATGCGCATTCGTCTCCGCAGCCCAGGCAGGCACTTCCTCCAGCAAGGGCAAAGGAGCCTGCCGGGATGCGGCATCATGTCCGAACCTGGACTTCTTGACGTACAGCAGAGGGACCAGTTTCTGCTCAAATTTCAGAATCAACCTGTTCGCTTTCTCCGTATCGCCGGACAAATCCAGAGAAGCCAGCAGGTTCTCCACCCACTGAATGCGAGATAGCAACGGTCTGAAATCTAAACCGTTCCCCGTCGCCGCATAGTCGCGAACCTGCTCCGCAAACTCGGCGAATCCAGCCCGGATATCCAGAGGAATGACAGGGTCGGCGCAGGCCTTGTACACAGCCGCAAGAAAGATCCGTGTATCCCGCCGCAACAATTCGGGATCAATCTTGTCCACCGTATCCGCCTCAGTATGCCACCACCATCCATAGCCACCGCTCTTGCTGCCTCCGAACATGAGGCCGAATGCCTTTGAGGCCGCATCTTCGGTTTCCGGTTTGGGTTGCTCAGAAACGCTGGAAAATAAAGAAGGAGTCCCCGTTCCCCAAAACGACTGATCGCAGGAACGGCTGAAACGGGTACCTTCAAAACCCTCTCCCGTGACCGTGCGGATGGCGAAGTCGCCAAGTGCCCATGATTCAGCCATACAGCCACCTTGACTCAACAGGGTTGCGCCGCAGCCGCCCAGACAGTCTGCATTCACATGCAGGAATGCATTGTCGTGAATATCCTGAAAAAATGCATCGCAGAATGCGGTAGAACCGGCATACCTCCCATGAGAATGCCCAGACCAGAACACCACACGCACGCCGCGCCGCAAAAAAGACTGCTCGGCAGCCAGAATGCGAGCTATCTCAAGGGCCGCGGCATTTCCAGAGGCATTGTCCATGGCTCCTTTGTACCAGCTGTCCACATGCCCGGTAAGCATAAGATAGCCTTTGTCCGTTCTACCGATATCCGCAGTGATCACAGGAAGTTCCATCCACTTATTCTCGACCGCCGTAGCCATGTGAACCTCAACGGATCGCCGTAGCAGACTTCTTATGCGTTCGCCGTCCCTGTAACTCACGGTCACGGCAGGGATGCCCAGAAAAGCGGTGCAGTCGTCTGGCTCCGGGCTTCCCCATACCGTGGAAACGATCATTTTGTGATAATGCCGGGAACCGGCAACGAACACGACGCCCAAAGCACCAGCCTCTTGAGCTGCACGCACGACGGGAGCCATGGCCAGACCATCGATCAGAAGAATCTTTCCTACCACATTGCAACGAAGGATGGAGGCAGCATCAGGCACTTCCACGAGTTCAGCATTCAGCTCTGCGCTCGGCAGCATGGAATGAGTAGTGCATGGGATGTCTTCTCCAGCGACCGTCAACTTCGCGCACACGGGAATGCTGACGTATGCGGGCAACATTTGCCGCTGGGGGGAAAGACCGCAGGCTACAAGGGCTTTCTCAATGCAGTCGAACGCGGCCCGTTCCTCGTCGCTGCCCGGAATTCGCTCGAATTGTGTGATGTTGCGGACATGTGCCATCAGCCTATCCGCATCCACCTGCGCTAGCAGGGCTTCAAGCTCAGACATGCCGATGCGCTCCCTCGATGTCTACCTGACGGAACGCCTCGACGAACCCGACACAGTAGTCCACCACAGCTTCCAGCATTTCCTTGCCCCATTCCTGCGTGCCCAGTCCAGATTCCAGTCCGCCGAATCCCCCAGAATTGACCGTGGATCGGACATCCCGGATGACCTTCACCGCGGCATTGCCAAACCGGACCTGATTCAGATGAGTATTGCGGAGTTCAGCGGACAAATGATTGACCGTGGTAGGAATCAGTGAATCATCCCGAATCAGACTGTTGTCGATGGCACGGATCATGGCGACTTCCTGCGCATCTCCATGCCCCGTGATCCATTGGGAATTGAGAGCCGGAGCCAAACTCCACCAGTTGATCTGGGCGCAGAGTCCTCCAGCCCGAAATGTTTCCAGCCCAACCTTATCCAGAGCCGGGTCATTACCGCCGTGCCCGTTGAGAAATAGAAATCTGCGGGCTCCGTGCTTCATGAGGTTTTCAACCACGCCCCGCATGACGCAGGTAAGCCCCTCAAGCCCAATGTCGATGGTTCCCGGAAAATCAGTATGATGGGCGGCAACGCCGAAAGGCATGGTGGGAACGACCAGCGCCTTGGTTTTCGCCTCGATTTGCTCGGCCAGATGTTGAGGAATGATGAAATCCGTGCCTAACGGCCCCAGCGGGCCATGCTGCTCGGTACTGCCCAATGGGATGATGACGACGAGGTCTTTCGCCTTCAGGACGGATTCCGCCTCTTGCCAGTTGAGATGAGCCAGAAACATCGTGCCTCCATGTGTTTTGGTGAATGCCGCCTTCCGCTCGTTGGCCGAGTTCCTTTTCGGGAAGAACTCGGTTTGCCGATTTCAACTTCAGAAGGTCCCGTTATCGGTGCCTCTATGAATGGCAGAAAGGCGTTTCGAGCCCGAAACGCCTCCCAAGGATTGCGCCTGCGGCGATACGGACTCGCCGCTTGTCGGGGCTTTTTCCCCGCGGAAGCTACACAGAAAAATTTGTTCTCACCGGGAATCCTAAGACTCCCGGTGAGATTCGGGAACTTACCCGAAATTCAACAGAGTTAGATAGTAGATTAATCTGACTTCTTCTGGCCGTCCAGTTCTTCAAAGTGCCGTCTGATGGTCTCTGCGCTCACGGGCTTCGTATACAGGCTGACGCCGATAAGGATCAGAACAGTAATGAGCCACGCAATGATCAGAGGGTTAAAGCCAAATGTAAGGCTCTGGAACTTAAGGACCAGCAATACGTAAATGATTTCGCCGCAAACGACAGAAACGACGGCTCCCATCTTGGTAGCGCGCTTCCAGTACATCCCGACGAGAACGGGCGCAGCCCAGATGCCGAGGCCGCCGAACGCGAACAGAACCAACTGGAAGATGCTCGCAGGCTTGGAAATACCGATAAGAATAGCCAGGACGCCGAGTCCGGCGGTCACATAGCGCGACAGCCTGAGCGCATCCTCATCTGAGGCGCCGCGTCTAAAAATCTTCTGATACAGGTCGCGGGTGATGGCACTGGTGGTGGTTAGCAGAATACCGGATATAGTGGACATACCCGCCGAGAAAATGCCTGCAACCATAAGCGCCGAAACCACCTTGGGCACGCCCGCATGCAGGATGTATGGTACGACGTAGTCGGACCCCTTCCCAACCAGATCGGGGAAGGACACGCGCCCGAGCACGCCGCACCATTCAATAAGCGTCGCTGAGAAAAGCATGCCCAGCGTGCCCAGAATGACGGCCTTGAACATGACGTTGTAGTTCTTCATGGTGAAGAACTTGGTGAACAAATGGGGCTGACCGATGGTGAAGAAGCTCCACATCACGATCATGGAAGCGTAGTTTGCCCACGGCATGCCGCCATTAACGCCGGGGTGCGTCATCAGCCCCACATTGGTGGAAGAGAGCTCCTGGTTGATGAGTTCCATGCCGCCGCCGAGCTTAAGCGCGGCAAAGAAGGTCACCACGGCCGTCGCGACCATAAGGCATCCCTGAATGACGTCCGTAATCATGATACTTCTAATGCCGCCAGTAATGCAGTAGGCGATTACCGTGATCCCCATGATCACGATACCCAGCCACTCGGGAGCTCCCGTATAGGTGGAGAAGATGATCCCGCCGCCGATGGTCTGCGCACCCATCATTGGGACAAGGAAAATAATCATGATGACGGCCAGAAAACCACGCATTCCCATGGATTCATAACGGTCGGAAAGATAGTCCGCCATGGTAAGCATCCCATATTTGTGGCCAAGCCGAATGAGACGCCTGCCAACCAGCAGTGCGGGAATGAGCATACTGAACACGATGCCGGGAACGGACACTGACATCCCGGCGTAGCCGACATGGTAGATGGTGCCCGGTACGCCCATGAACGTGCTCATGCTGTATTGAGTCGCAAAATAGGCAAGTCCGCTCAAAATAGCTCCAGCCTTGCCGCTCATGGTCAGATAGTCGCTGAAGGTTCTGGTCTTTTGAGTGGCGTAGTAGCCGATGTAGGCCATAAGTCCAATATAGGAGATCATGACCACTAGAAATGGTATTGTTTGCGTCAACAGTTCTTCTTGCATGCTCACTTACTCCTCTTCCTGATATTCGGGACGGGACAGGCACTGATGACGCCACAGGAATATCAGAGCCACAACAACTACGGAGTTGAAGATCCATCCGAAAACAAAGTTAGGAATCCCATACCAGGAAGGCTCATACTCGGTGTTGTAGAAAAAGGGAAAAGGGAGCATGATAAAAACATAAAAGAACATAAAGATGTAAAACCACTTCTTCTCAAAAGCATTACTGAACGGACTCATGCATACCTCCTCGTTAGAGAGCGTATCAGACGCTTATCACAATTAAAATACCTCATTTTATGTAACATATCAATAAAATTATAATGACTCTTTGCCAAGATATTCTTTTCACATTTTAGTGTTTCCGACCAGAATGCTTTCCTTAGATTCAGGCAGAAGCCATAAATTGTTATATCCTGAGACAAAAAGCATCAATATATTTTAAATTCAAAGAATAAATTGATAATTAACCTATATCTGTTTATTAAATAGAAAAATAATATTTTATTAGAGCTTGTTTATATATTTCAAGAATACCAAAAATAATTTCAGATCGGTTAAACCACTGCTTCCTGCGGTGTAGCTCGACAAGGTTCAACCGTATCGGGGTTGAGATAAGGCTGTAAATAAAAAGGCTTAAACCACAGCATTCCCACCGAGTGGATACCAAGGAATGAGCCTATGCATGAATGGAACAAACGGTTCCATGTGACGTGGTACTGCCTGTATCACGTCGTCTTCATTCCAACATATTGTAAAAAGTGCTATTTGGAAGAATTCGAGCAGAAAGAGGAAGTCTGTTTCGAGAATTGTGCAATCAGTTTGGCATAAAGTTGGTGGAAGGGCATGTGATGTCCGATTATATCCATATGAGCTTGAGTACCTCCCAAGATATGGAGTGGCACAGGTGATAGGATGTCTAAAAGGAAAATCTGCTATTTTGATCCATAAACGCTGCCTTGGACGAGAGAAAATCTTGCCGGGTATTACTTTAGGGCGCGAGGTCTCTGTGTGGGCACGGTAGGCTTTGACGAAGCGACAGTGCGAGCATACATACGTAACCAAGAAGAGTACGAAAATATGAGGATCAATATCTATTAGCTAGGGAATAACCTTTTAACTGTTCGGTGAGTCCCCCCTCAGAGGGGGCTATAGCCATATCACCTCCTCTAGGGATGGTAACTGATTATCCTGAAAACATTCAATTGCCAAAGCAACTACAAGAGTACTTTTTCTTATATAATGAGTATGGTAAACGTACGAAGTCCCTGCGGCTTGATCGCGCAGTGGAGCATCTTCGGAGTTTTTACGATTACATAGATAGGGAAACAGCTGTAGTGAGGCGGGGATTCGGATCAGGGACTGGTGCGTTCGAGCGTCCCCGCAGGCTCTCAGGTTCGCAGGAATTTTCCATCTATGCGAAAATGATGGTCCTTCAGAAGATTTGATCTCCGAACGCGAAATGGACATGGTGTTCGCTTCACACTGGTTGCGTATGAGCATGTGAAAGCGAGTGTGCTTTTCGACGCGGATCGGGAGACGAAGTTGTGGATTCTCAAAATTGCGGAATGGTGTTGCGCCGGTAACCGGGCTACTAGGATTGCGAAGAGGATGCTGCTTCGACAGCAACCTTATATGGAAGCACTAGGGGCTTTCGACCTAAATGAAATCGGCATCCTGTTCACCGAAAATATTGAAAATCTCATCTGCCTCGTGGAATTCGACTGCGGCGAGGATGCCAAAATCGCCCTTTTGGGTGTGCCTGAAGGAGATGATGAGCCTGAAAAATATCCATATTTCTTCAACAGTGCCAGTGTTATGATTTTGAGCAAGATCGATCTGCTTTCCTATCTGGACTTCGATGCAGAGGCGGCATACGGTATGTTCATGCCTCAACACCGATTTGCCTATTTTTAAAGGCTGTGTCATAGAAACTGGTTGATGCTTTTTCTTTAAAGTTCCAAAGGAATAGCCAACAAAATGCCTTAGCTATAGATTCCGCCAACGGAAAAATTAGATACAAAAGCCGTATTTTCACCGTACTATAGACATAAAACAACCACATACTATGACAGAGCCTTTTTAAACTGTCCTGTCGTACGGGAGAAGGATTCAATGAATGGTATGATTGGATCCGTCAGGCTGTCCGTGCCAAACGCAGCGCATCAGCCAAATAAAAGGATATTCTTTATCTGAACATTGAACATCTTTTTGTCTGAAAAGGTATGCACGGCACTCAATACGCATGCATACCTTTTCATTTTAGGAAGGTTGGAGCTAGAATTTGTAGGTTACGCTAAAAGCTGCCTGGAAGTTGTTTTCCTTATACAAGTCATTCCAGAGTTCTTTGTCGGCTTCGAGATAGATATATCCAAGCTCAAAGGCGAGAGTAAGCCCCTCATACAGCTTGTATTGGGAATCAAAATTGACTTCCCACAGCTTGTCTTTGGTGGTGAGGTACATATTATTGCCGACAGTGGCCATTGCGTCACGGGCTACCACCCCACTGCGTACCATTTCTGTATTATTCGTGCCTTTAATCATCGCTGCGCGGAATTCGTGGCTTAAGGCTTCAATGAAGGAAATATCCTTCAACTCAGCCATGATACCCCAACTACCGCTGATGTCCGTACCGTTAAACGTGTTTGAGCGGTTATACATCCCGCCATCATATCCAAAAGAGGTTAATGCCACGTCGCTATCAATGACGGGCATGCGTTCGGAACCGTCAAGTGCATTCGCATCATCACCGGAAGCGTACCAGAACGTAAGCCCGGGTGTGGCAAAATCAGTTTTATATTCAGCGGCCAGTGCGGCATACCACCCCGCACGTTTCAGATCTTGATTGCCCATTTTCCCCATGTCCACCTTTCCGTAAATACCATCTACGGCGACCCTGAGCGGGCTGAACAGCGTCATTTCAGCGGAAAGGCCACCCCACCATGCATTGCCATGATTGTCGTGAGAGTCAGCGACAATCTTCTCCGTACCAACAGGAAGCAATCCGCTGGCGACTCCGGTCTTGTTATTGGCACCGGCACCGAAATGAGTGTCCTTGCCGATCGCGCTGTACATTCCGAAGGGGTTCATCCTGATGCCATCAAACTGTACCGGAACCGCTAGCCCGATGACATCCATCGCATCGTGGGAAACAGTACGTTCATCGTTGTCGTACGCACGAACCCAAAAAAGCGTGGCCCCCACGTTTTCAGTGAAATTTCCAGAAAGTGAAAGTCCGGCACCATCGGTCATGAACGCCGCGTACGGCACAGCAAATGTCGCGATGTCGAAGGGCTGAAGGCCCATACGGACTTTTGCGTCCGTCTTCGGAATAACCCAGTCGACATAACTATAACGCACTTTGACGACCTTGCCATCCGTTCCGAGTGCGGCATCATTTGTTCCCCAGTTTTGATGTCCCACTTCAAAAAAGGCGACGCCCTTGAGCGAATCGGAAGCCACGATATCGATCTGCGTGCGTAACCGCGTGGAAGCCTTGAATCTGTCAACAGAAGCATTCGCTGATTTGAGAGGATTACGATCAGCCCAGGAAAAACCGTTTTGCCATTGCCCCTTAATGCTTACGTCAGCGGCCCATGCCCCGCTCGCCATACTTAAAAGAATGCCTGCCGCAAGGAACAGCATCACTGCACGTTTCATCATCACCTCTCCAGCGTTAAAGGTTATATGGTGGGCTCTCCCCCAAGCACAGGGCGCAAGGCGAGAGCCCGGAATAAACGACCCGGAAGGGAAACGGCCCTATCAGGCAAATATCAGAGGGAATGCATAATAAGGCTCTAGCCGGGCTTGCCCGCCGTCAGCCGGAACATGGGGACAGGATTGAATGTCTCGTCGACTTCCGCGTAAATCCTGTCGCTTATCTGGGTATCGCAACGGATATCGGTGAATCCTATTTCCCCCAGTGTCCTCATGTCCCATTCAGGACGGGGAACGCCGCTGATATCCAGCTGGGCCTTGATCGCATCGCATTCTTTGAGCAATGCGGACTCGATCGCGGCGTGTGCGTTCGGCTGGCTCAGTTTTTCGGTCTGCTGTGCAAAGGAGACGTTACCGTAATCCGCATCAAAATTGATCAGGACGCCGCCGCGACGCAGAACCCGGTACCATTCGGTATACGCGGCCCGTACGTCAGGAAGCGTCCATGTCAGATTTCTGGATAGGACGACGTCAAACCGGGCGGAGGGGAAAGCCAACTGCGCCGCGTTCATCACGTGGAAATCAATGGGCATGCTTTTCTTTTGAGCCGTCTCGCGCGCGGAGTCGATCATCGCAGGGCTCAAGTCAACGCCCGTCACAGCGTGCCCCAGCTCCGTCATCAGGATGGCAAAAAAACCCGTACCCGTACCTGCATCAAGAATTTGCAGGGGGCCCGAAGGGAGAAACGGCTCGATTTCACATAGCCAGAGACGGGATTTTTCGCTGGAAAGTTCATATCGCCGTATAGCACCGAAACCTTGCGCTCTCCGCGACCAATAACGCTCGATGCGTTCGTCAAGCGATTGGGAGGAAAATTTCATGATAGAGCCTCATATTGTTGTGACGTTGGCGTCAGGGGCAAAGGGGATGACCGATTGAAGGAGCCGTTGTGCATATACGCTGGATGCCCTTGCTAAATGTTTCTTCTCCAAGGATTCCACGATGGCTCCTTCATGAAGGAACAGAATGCGATCGCATAAGTAGGTAACCGCCTGAACATCATGCGCGATGAACAGGTAGGTCATGTCCCCTTTCAGCTCCAACAGCAGTTCCAGCACCTGCGCCTGCACGGACACGTCAAGCGAACTGATGGCCTCATCGAATACGATGAAACGGGGCTTGGTCGCTATGGCCCGTGCGATGCACACCCGCTGGAGCTGCCCCCCGCTCAACTCATGGGGGTAGCGGCTCCTCAGCGTCTTCGGGAGCCCAACCCGCTCAAGCAGTTCCGGGATTGCACATGATGTGTCCAGCCGCAGGATATCCAACGGTTCCCTGATAAGTTCCTCCACCGTGAATCTCGGATTGGCGGAGGACGTATAATCTTGGAACACAACGCTCATTTGCCCAGGATGTTCCTTGCTCCAGACCTTAACAGGGAGGCCTTCCAAGATTATCTGTCCGCTGTCCGGCTGTTCCAAGCCAAGGATCAATCTTCCGAGCGTGCTTTTCCCCTCGCCGCTTTCGCCGATAAGCCCTACGGAAGAGCCTTCGGACAGTGTGAGGTTCACGCCCCTGAGGATCGGCTGCCGTTTTTTCTTCCAAAAGCCTCCTGGTACCGGGTAACTTTTGAAGACATTGCGGACTTCAAGCAACGGCGTTTCCCGATATGCTACCGACACTGCATCACCCTCTCGAAGGCTTTGGACAATGTGGATCTCGTGTCCACGAGATAACGGGTATAGGGATGCCGTGGAGCGGAGAACAGCTCCGATCCGCCGTATTCGACGCCTACACCGTCCTTCATGACCAAGACTTCCTGCGCAAGCTGATGGACGACGCCAAGATCATGGGAAACAAAAATCAGGCTGGTGCCGAATTCCTCCCGTATCCAGCGGAATTGTGCCACAACCTCCTGTTGGTTCATGGAGTCCAGCGCTGTTGTTGGCTCATCGGCAATAATGATATCGGGCCGCTGAAGCAGCGCCACCGCGATCATGCACCGCTGCAACATGCCACCGGAAAGCTGATACGGATATTTTTTGAGTACATCCAGCGGGTTGTGGATGTGCATCATTTCCAGAGCCGCAACGATGCGCCCCATGCTCTCTTTTTCCGAAAAAAACGGTGTCGTCGCTCGGAGTGTTTCAAGAAACTGTGCCCCCATGGAGTAAAGAGGATCGAACGCCGTCATCGGTTGCTGGACTATCATGGCAATTCGCTTGCCGCGGATGCCGCGCACGGTTTCCCGGCCTGCCCGCAAAAGGTCGATGCCATCGAAACGTACACTGCCGGAAACCCGCAAAGAAGGAGGCGTCAGCCCCAACAGGGCCAGGCACGTCAGCGACTTGCCGCTGCCGCTTTCCCCAACAACGCCAAGGCAGGTTCCCGGTTCAAGACGAAAATGCACATCCCGTACGAGCAGCGCCCCGGTAAGGGCATCTCGGACGGCCAAACTCTGCACTTCAAGCAAGCTCATGAACGTTCCCTGCCCACGTATTTGGGATCTAAAGCGTCACGCAGGCTGTCGCCTAAAAAATTGAATGCCGCCACAACCAACAGAATAGCCATGCCCGCCGGGATCATTTGCAACGGATACATGGTCATGACCTCCTTCGCCTCATTGAGCATCATGCCCCACTCCGGAGTGGGGGGCTGCACGCCCAGACCGAGGAAAGACAACGCTGAAATCATCAGAATCACGCTCCCCGTATCCAATGTTGTCAGGACAAAGAGTTCGCCGGCCGTGCCGGGCAACAGGTGCCGCATCATGATCCTGATGGATGATCCGCCGGCGACCTTGGCAAACCGGATGTAGTCCTTATCGGAATGCTGCCGGACGATGGACCGGATCATCCGTGCGTACCATGGCCATTTCGCCGCCACATTGGCGATGACCACGTTTTCCAGCCCCGGCCCCATCATGCCCACAATGGCAAGAATCATGACCTCGCTGGGAAAAGACATCATTACGTCGCATATGCGCATAAGCACATCGTCGATACGGTTGCGGAAGAATCCGGCGGCAAGGCCGATGCTCGCCCCCAGCCCGGCGGTTATGGCCATAGTAAGCAGGGACAGAAACACCGTGGCGCGGATGCCGTAAATAAGGCGCGAAAGCACGTCACGCCCAAGCTGATCCGTTCCAAAGGGGTGGTGCCAGCTCCACGGCGCGAATTTGTCCCTGATGTCGATAAGCGTGGGATCGGGCAAGGGAAGCATGGGGGCGAGGAGGCCCAATACAAGGACAACACTCAAGAACCCCATGCAAAGCAGCGCTACTCTGTCTCTTTTCAGACGAATCCACAGGGGCATGCTAGAATTCCTTTCTCAGCCGGGGATCGACAGCAGCGCTCAAGATGTCCACCAATAAGTTGCTGACTACAAAAAGAACGGCCATAATGAGTACATAGGCTTGGATGACGGGCAAATCACGGTTGAAGATCGCGGTCACGCAAAGCCTTCCGATACCGGGCCACGCGAAGATGCTTTCCACGACAAAAGTTCCGGCTATAAGCTTCGGCAGCGACATCCCCAATGCCGTCAGCGAAGCCTGAAGTGAATTCTTGAGCATATGGCGGGTGATCGCGCGCTCGGACAAACCGCGCATCCGTGCGTAGAGAATATAGTTTTCCTGCTTATTCTGAATCATGTTGGCACGGATGAGCCGCGTATAGGTGGCGATATATGCAAGAGACAACGTGGCCGCAGGCAAAAGGACGGAGCTGGGGCCGTCCATCCCGCTCGTCGGAACGAGATCAAGTTTGACGGCAAACAGCCACATGAGGAGAAGCCCGGCCCAGAAACTGGGCATGGCCGTGCCAAGAAAGACACAGCCCCGGATGAGCCGGTCGAGAAAGGTTCCTTCATACAACGCACAGACGATCCCGGCGGAGAGGCTGCACACAAGCGTCAGGCACAGAGCTGCCCCGGCAAGGACGAGGGTCGCGGGCAGCGCCTTTTGGATTTCGCCAAGCACGGGTTTGTCGTCTACATAACGGTTGCCGAAATCCCCATGTAAGGAATTGTTCAGCCAAGTCACATAACGCGTCAAAAAGGGTTTATCCAAACCGAGCTTCGCACGGGTTTCGGCAAGCACCTCTTCAGTGGGAGTGACTTCATTGACACGCACGGCCACTTCCGCCGGGTCGCTGGGGCTCAGAGTGATCAGCACGAAAGACAGAAACGAAATCCCAATAAGGATAGGGATGAGGTTGAGCAGGCGGCGAAAAAGATAACTCCCCATGCGAAGCTCCTTAGGCATTGCAGCGGTTCGGGAGATGCGCCTCCCGAACCAGTCCGCTAGACCGTGTCGTCGATTAGATATAATCTATTGAAATCATTTAACTGTTTTTAAATCGCAAAAGTTATTGCTTTCAATAATTTCAAATAGTTATAGATGGAATGACGACACGGCCTAGAACGACATCCTTTCAAAGGGAATTTCATATTGGGAGGTGCTGAACGTAACCCCCTTGAGAGCCGGGACATGTACGGCCTTGGTACGCGAATAGCTCAGAGGCACATACACGCTTTGCTCATGGATATATGTCAGCAATTCCTTGTAGGTATTCTTACGGATATCCTCATTCGACTCGATCATAAGCGCGGTGATCGTCTTATCCAGCCACTCCTTGCGTTCCAAGCCGACCTGCGCTTGATAATCCCCGTGAGCGGGAATGCGCCAAGAAGACAGATAGGACTGCGGATCATACGGCGTCCCCCACGACAGGGAGTATTGCAGGTCGAATTCGCCAGTACGCTGCCGATCCAGAAACGCCTGCTTTTCCTCGCCCACAATCTTGAGTTCCACGCCGATCTTCTTAAGATCGTTCTGCATGTATTCGCTGATGGTCCGTTCCTGTGCGTTGTTGGAATTATAGTAGATGGTGACGACGCACTTTTTGCCGTCCTTGTAACGGTATCCGTCCTTGCCCATGCTCCAGCCAGCCTTTTCCATCAGTTCATTGGCTTTCACGACATCATGGGAGCGTACCGGGAGAGCAACGTCGCAATAGGGAACGGTCTTGGCCATCAACGTGTCGGCTATCGTTTCCGAACCGTTGAGTATGCCGTCGACGATGGCCTTCTTATCGATGGCGTACTGGAATGCTTCGCGTACATTGATATCTTTGGTAATCGGCTGGTGTGCGTTTAGAAGGATGGCCCGTGAGGCGATGGGGGCGCTGATCTCCGTCTTGTACTTGCCTTCCTTTTGCAATGCAGCAAACGTATCGAGGTTCAGCATGTCACCGTCAGAGCCGAAGATCAGATCGATTTCCCCCTTTTGGAGTGCAAGCAGAATAGTCTGATGATCCGGCATAACCTTCCAGCGTACGCGCTCCAGAGCCGGCTTAGGTCCCCAATAGCGTTCATTTCGCGTGAACACGGCATACTGCTTGTCCTTGTGTTCGGTCAGAACCCACGGCCCTGTGCCGACATAGCCGGACACGCCGTTCTTGGTTTCACCATCAATGAAACACTTTGGAGAAATGAAACGGAAAGGCCGGGTCAGCCCCAGCTCTACCAGCGTGGGGTAGTAGGGATGCTTGAGCACCAGCTTGTAGGTATATTCGTCAACGACCTCATTGCGGTCGATTTCGTTGACCATATCCAACCACGCGTGCCGGGGAAGGTTGCTCACGATAGCGTCCATATTCGCTTTAACGGCCTCGGCGTTGAAAGGCGTTCCATCCGTAAAGGTGACGTCTTTCCGAAGATGGAAGGTGTATTCCTTCCCATCGGGAGATATTTCCCAGCTTTCCGCGAGCCAAGGCTTGACGCCTTCCGTCGTATTCACGACCAATGGTTCAAACACCATGTTTTGCGCCGCCATCTCCCCGGAATACAAATGAGGATTGATATTTCGAATATCCTTCGTACTTGCATACGCCAGTTCCGTACGAGGCGCTTCGGCTTTGGAGGCGGGTTCCTCCTGCGAGCACCCCGCAAGCCCCAAGAGTGCGATGATAACGACGAACAGCTTTTTCACAGCCATGACTTCTCTCCGTTAACAATTTGAACTATAAATCTTTTTTGTACCGCTTCCACACTGGATAGCACCCTTGAGGACGTCAATCCCATCTGACGATGTACATCAAGGTAATATTTTTTTTTATTTCGTAACACCAAAAGGGAATATAGGCAATGATTACCGAAGAAGGCAGGATAGCGAGCTGCGTTTTTAACCAGAGTCCCTGCCCCTACCGAATAAAGTCAGCCTCTACAGGGTAATATCCCCTGCTCTGGGAACAGGCTATTCTGCTTTTTTCTGTACCAGTAAGGCCAGTTGCAGTTGTGAACTGCGCTCCCACTCCAAAAGAAAGCTCGGCGCGAGGACAAAGATTTCCAATGGCTGTGCCATAGGAAGCGGTTGATGTTTTCTTGAAATTCCAAAGGAATAACTCATAAAAGGCCCCAATCACGGAGCCCATCAGCGAGAAGATCTAAAAAATCTATATTTTCAGTATATTGTAAAAAAATAAAACAACCAGATGCTATGACAGAGCCTTTCCAATCTATCCGGAAGAGGGAACGGCTTGTTGTTTAGGGTGGCTCTGTCATAGCATGTGGTTGCTTCATCTCAATAGTGCGGTGAAAATACAGCCTTTTCTCTTCGGTTTTTCTCTTGGCGGAATACAGAGCTAAGACATTTTTTCGGTTATCCCTTTGGAACTTCAAGGAAAAAGGCATCAACCATTTTCTATGACACAGCCTTTAGGATTACCCTTCTTTTTGGGCTGAAACCATGAAGCTCTTAATGATGGATATGGGGTGTCCCGTGCCGCCCATGAAATGTTTTCGTTCCACATCAACCGTCACATTGCCCGCTCCCAGCCTGAGGAGCGTTTCCACATCCCACTGCGGACGATCGACCCTGCTCAAAGGCAGGTTTGCGGCAATGGCGTTGATCGGCGCTGGATCGACGCCGAGCATGAAATCAGGATTGTGTCCGTCCGTATAATCAGGCTGTTTCAGCTCCTCCGCATAGGGGGAGCTGTAAAGGTAGCGGTAATGGTTGCCATCAAAATTGACGAGGCGTCCTCCCGGCCTGAGGACGCGCAGCCACTCGGCGTAGGCCGTTTCCGGAGCTTCAAGGTTCCACGTCAGATTGCGGGACACGATCAGATCGAATGCGGCATTCGGGAACGGAAGGGCCTGAGCATCACCCTGCCGCACCGTAAGAGATACGCAGGCTTCGGCTGCGTTTTGGGAAGCACGTTCCAGCATCCCCTCCGTGTAGTCGAAGGCGACTACGGAATGTCCCAGCCGAGCCAGCAGAATGGAAAAGAACCCCGGCCCGCATCCTATATCCAAAACCTCCAGCCTACCGGACTCGGGGAGAAACGGGCGCAGGCTTTCCAGCCAAACCGTTTCCGCATGTTGCAGATCGTATGCGGTCTTCAGGGAATACCCTTCCGCCCGCGTATTCCAGTAACGCCGTATCGCTTCCAATTCCGTCATATAATTCTCCCTGTTTGATTCCCCTCACGAGGAACATTGGAGTATGGGTATACCGAATCCGGTAATAGATGTTCATGATATCCGGAGGCAACGCCGTCCTGACGAACACATCCCGACAGCCCAGCCGTTCGAGACACGTCTTGTCCCATGCCGGACGTTGTTCACGGCTGAGGGGGAGCTGCGGGATCAGCTCGTCCAAGCCGGATCCCCATGTTCATCTTCGACGGCATACCCCATGTCACGCAGCTTTTGAGCGTCTTCCGCGTACAGCCGGGCAAGCTCCATATCGAATAGATGTACATGCCGATTGGCGTCGAAATTGAGCAGGACGCCGCCGGTCTTAAGGACACGCAGTCATTCCGCGTACGCCCTGCCCAGATGCTCCAGATTCCACGTGAGGTTGCAACTCAAAACGACATCGAAGGCATTATCCCCGAATGTCAAATGCTGAGCATCCATTTTGAGAAAACGCGCCCTTGCCTCCACGGAATATTTTTTGAAATTTTGCCGGGCACATTCCATCATAGCCCCGCTGTAGTCCACCCCCGTCTCATGCCCACGGCGCGCCATGAGTATGGAAAAAAAGCCGGGACCACATCCTATGTCGAGGATGCGGAGAGGATGGCTCCACGGAAGCTGTTCTGCAACCAGCTCATCCCATACCTTGGCCTGAATATTCTCAAGTTCATCGGCGTTGACGGCAGCATAGGCAGCAACTCTTCCCGACCAATAGATCCGAATCGCTTCCAGATGGCTCCTGCTCACAACGGCCTCACGGGGATAACATTCAAAAAGCCGGGGAGCGTCCGTTCGACGCTCGCTTCCACGTCGTAGACGTCGCCGAGCAAGTATGAAAGCAGCACGCGTTCCGCCGTATCGAACGCCTTAATCCGCCCTTCATGAAGCATCAGCAAGCGACTGCTGCATCGCGACGCCAACATGAGGTCATGTACAACAAAAAGTGTAATCGCTCCATTTTCCTGCGTATACTTCCGGGCCAAATCCATAACGACAAGCTGATGGCGTAGATCAAGCGCACTTGTAGGTTCGTCCAGCAGCAAGACCTTGGGACGCGATACAAACGCCTGCGCCATGAACACAAGCTGTTTCTGACCGCCGCTCAAGCTGCATACCGGTTTTCGACTCAGGCTATCAAGCCCAAGCTCAACCAGTGTGTTCATCACCTTTTCGATCTGTTCATCGGTCACTTTCCACCTGAGGCCTTTGACCAAGCCGAGGAGAACCATCTCAAAGGCCGTCAAACGGCTGATGACGGATTCAAGTTGCGGAACATAGGCGATATTCCGATCAGAAAAGAGATTCCCCTCGTCGCCGTCTCATGCCAGCCGCGTCATTGAAACGTTTCCATAGCTTGCCCCGGCACTGTTCGGACTGCTCGAAGATGCTTTAAGGAGGAACGCATGACGGATACCTGCCGGCTGTGCCGCCTTGGGCTTTTGACGAGGATGCCGCTGTACCTTGGAAAACATATCGAGTGGGACTACGGAACTGCCCGCCAGTGCCGTTTGTCCCGCTTCATAACCAGATAGAAAGGAAAAGATATGAATCTCGGAAAATGGATACCCGTGGTGATTGCCATTCTGACCGCCATAGCGGATGAGATGGACGAATAGAATTGGCTGAAGGGTATCCGGTTTTCCCGGATCCCCTTGCCTCTGCTAAAGAAAATTTTTTCAGGTTCATTTTTCCAAAAAGCAGTAAACAGGTTTTGACAGAGCAAAAACGTCGAAGGATTTATCAGGAGCGCTATCAAGCGATAGCTCTTTGTAGCGGGAAGGTTGGAAACAGGGTTGAAAATGCTTTTTGAGGTATGAAAAAAGGACTTGGATTTTTACATCCAAGTCCTTAATTTCATTCTGGTGCGCCCGACAAGAATCGAACTTGTGGCCTACAGCTTAGGAGGCTGTCGCTCTATCCAACTGAGCTACGAGCGCGTTGTGGACGTGTTGTTTTAGGTGTTCAGGCAGGTGAATGTCAAGCCCTGCCGCTGTCGTGGGGAATTTCTTTATCGCTGATGTCCATGCGCAGGAGTTTTTTTCGGAGCCCTTCCCGTGTGATGCCGAGCAGTTCCGCGGCCTTGCTTTTGTTGCCGTCGGTTTTGTCCAGTGCTTCAAGGATAAGTTTGCGCTCCATTTCCTGAAGGTTATAGTTCTGCACTATTGGCATCTTCGCTTTTGGGGCGGCCGCCCCTTCCCGGCTGGTGAGGGGTTCCGTCCCAAGAAGGCGGCACCTGGCTTCCTCCGGCACGATGCGCGTGGAAAGATCGGAAAGCTCCACACGGTTGCCGATCGTCAGGGAAGCGGCGCGTTCCATTTCGTTATTCAATTCGCGCACATTGCCCGGCCAGCCGTATTGCAGAAGCTGCCTGCATACGGCGGGGGAGAGCGAAAGCCGGGGCCGTCCCATGTATGCACAGTGGCGCTCAAGAAAAAGCTGCGCCAACAAAAGGATGTCATCCCCGCGATCCCGCAGGGGAGGAATCCTGATTTCCGCCACGTTGATGCGGTAATAGAGATCCTCCCGGAATTTGCCTTTGCGCACCGCCTCCTCCAGATTGACGTTGGTGGCGGCAATGAGTTTGATGTCCACGCTCACGGGTTTGGAACTGCCCACGCGCAGGACTTCGCGCTCCTCCAAAACCCGCAGCAGCTTGGCCTGATTGGGCAAGGTCATGTCCGCCAGCTCATCAAGAAAGAGCGTGCCCCCCGAAGCTTCCTCGATGAGCCCCTTGCGTGCGTTGACGCCGGTGGCGACGCCTTTTTCGATGCCGAACATCTCGCTTTCAAACAGCGAGTCGGGGATGGCCGTGCAGTTGACCGCCACGAACGGCCCTTCGCGCCGGGGCGAGTTGAAATGGATCGCCTTGGCGATGACTTCTTTCCCAGCCCCGGTGGGGCCGAGGATAAGCGTATTGATGGGGCGGCGGGCGATGGTCAGGGCAAGCTGAATGACCTTCCGCATGGCCTCGCATTGGCCCACGATCTTCTTGGTCTGGTAGTTTTCCTGAATGGTCCGCATCAGATGCGTGTTGCGCTCGGCGAGGAGCCTGTGCGCTTCCTCCAGCTCGGCATTGCGGGTTTTCAGATCTTCAATGAGCTGCGAGCGGTGGTACTCCCGGCTTTCCACCTTGACCAGCATCATGCCGAAGGCTTCCGCGAGCCGGACATAATTCTTTGGGCCCGCGCCTTCCTTGGTAAGGGCGAACAGCCTGTCTTCGCTGGCGGGGCGGCCCCAGGCCAGATCGTCGCAAAGGTTGATCAGGGTATCCAGAAACGCCTGTTCGGAGAGAGGTTCTTGCTTCACGTTCGTTTCCTGTGCGTTCGTCATTGCCGCTGGAGGGACTGCACCCAGCGCAGCACTTCGGCCACCGGGCCAATGAGATCCTTGGGGATGTAGGCGTTTTCCGTCCCGTTTTCAAAAAGGCTGCGGGCCAGCGGCACATTCCGCATGATCGGGATGCCTTCTTCCTGCGCCACCCGTATCATGCGCTGGGCAAGGAACCCTTCGCCCTTGGCAAGGATAACCGGGAGCGGCGTCCTGTCCTTTTCGTAGTCCAACGCCACGGCGTAATGGGTCGGGTTGGTCACGAGCACCTTCGCTTTGCGCACGTTGCCCAGCGCGTTTTGGGAGATCATTTCCTGATGGAGCTGTTTGCGCTTGCCCTTCACCTGCGGGTCGCCCTCCATCTCCTTGTACTCCCGTTTGACTTCATCTTTCGACATCATATGGTTCTTGGCGTACTGCCATTTCTGGAAAAGATAGTCCGCGGCGGCGATGACGCAGAAGACGCCCGCAGCCATGAGCAGCAGATCCTTGAGCGCCAATCCCAGAACTTCCCACAGCGTCCAGATTGTCCCCCGCTGGATGGCGAACAGCGTCGGCAGGTGATCCCGCATGACAACCCAGACCGTGACGCCGAGCACCGTCACCTTGATGATGTTCTTGAGGAACTCCACAAGGTTCCTCATGGAGAAAACCTTCTGGAACCATTTGGACGGGCTTATGTTTTCGAGCTTGGGCATGGCCCCCTTGAAGGCGAACAGTATGCCGACCTGTCCGAGGTTGGCGACGAGGGCCACGGCCATGACGAGGCCGACGAGCGGGGCGACGATGGAAACGGCTATGTGGAATGTGGCTTCGGCGGCGCGCGGCGCGGCCTCGGCGTAGGGCGTGGACAGCAGTTTCATGGGCAGTTCCATCATCGCCAGCAGCGATTCCAGCAACTGCCGCCCCATCACGACTATATAGATGGACAAGGCGAGCACGGTCAGGGCCGAGGGCACGTCCTGGCTCTTGCACACATCCCCTTTTTCGCGCGATTCGCGGAGGCGTTTCGGTGTGGGCTGTTCGGTTTTGTCGCTCACGGCAACAGCCTCCTGAGCTGCTCGAAATCAGCCTTGATCCCATCGAACAAGCCTGTCGCGTTCGACAGCAGCATCATGAAATAGAACAGCATCAGAAAAGCAGCGACGCCGCTCTTGATGGGCATGGCAAGCACATACACGTTGAGCTGCGAAGCGAAGCGGTTGATGAGCCCAAGGGAAACGTCGGTGAGCAGGCAGGCCACCACGATGGGGCCGGAGAGCAGAAGCATCATGAGCAGGAGCCAGCTCACGCGCCCGGCAAAGAACAACGGCAGGTTGATGTCCTGAAACACGCTGAGCGGGATGAGCTGCGTGACCGGCCAGATTTCGTAAGAGGCGTAAACCACGCCAAGCAGGGCGAGGAAGGCCCCGGTGGAAAAAAACAGGTAGACGGCGCTTTGGAAAAAGAACGATCCGAGCGGCGAAGTCTGCTCGCCGGACAGCGGATCGGCCCCTTCCGCCATGGACGCGCCGCGCTGGTTGTCGATGAAGAAGCCCGCACACTGGATGGTCCAAAACAGCATGCCGGACAGGTAACCGAGAAGCATCCCGATGAGCGTTTCCTTGACGAGGATGGTTCCGTACAAGGCGAACGTGGAGAGGGAAAGCCCCTGCGTTTCGGGGAGGCCGGCGACGATGGCGGGATGCAGTACAAGGTAACAGGCAAAAACTACAGTCGTCCGCAATTGCCCCGTGAGGATGTTCCCGCCCATGAACGGGGCCACCTGCACGAGCATGAACAGCCGGGGCATCCCCACTAGCAGCGCCAGCAGTTGCTCGAAAAGGTGCAGTTCGTTGAACAGTGCCTGATAATCCAAATGAAGCCTCCGTGGAGGATGCAGGCCGCTTTGCAGCGTGCCGCCCGGCAATGCCGCTGTCTCCCCCTATCCTAGCCCTCTTTTTCGCGCCGGGGCCTTCCCCATCCCTCGCCCAATCAGCGTATCATGTAGAAACGGCTGAAAATATCGTCCGCATAGCGGAGTATTTCACCACTGAGCCATCCCCCCATGATGAAGAGGGTCAGGACTACGGCCAGCAGCTTGACGCCGAAGGTCAGCGTCTGTTCCTGCAACTGGGTGATCGCCTGAATGAGGCTCAACAGGATGCCGATGAGCGAGGCCACGATGATGGGCGGCATCGACAACATGAGCACCAGATAGAGCGCTTTCGTGGCGTAATCAATGGCGGCTGATTCCATAGTGCTGTCCGGCGCGGGGATTCCGCCGACGGGACTCCCGCCGCGCGGCCTCCCCACCAGTCAAAAAGTTTGGGGGGATAGGGGAGGGGGTGCGGGGGAGGGGAAAGGAGACCCTTTTCAAAGGGGCCCTTTCCCCTCCCCCGATCCTCTCTCTTTACAACCTGATCCTGCTGACGGGCTGGATCGAAATCTCAGGCGTAACCTCTTGGTACGAAACAACCGGCAGGCCGTAATGCTCACCCTCGATAAGCCTGCGCACATACCGCCGGATGTCCATGGAGGCCATGAGCACCGGCTTCTGCGTGTTGGCCTTGTACTTCCCGGCGGATTCGGTCACGGCGCGCAGGAAACGCTGCGTCGTATCGGGATCGAGCGCAAGGAACGCGCCCGCCGAAGTCTGCCGGATGGCCTTGCGGATCGTCTCCTCCACCGAGGGGTCCAGCAGGATGGCGGGCAGCATGTTCTGCCCCTTGGAATACATATAGCTGATCTGGCGCTTCAGGGCGCTGCGGACGTACTCGGTGAGCATGACGGTATCCTTTTCCTTGGGGCTCCACTCGATGAGCGCTTCGAGGATGCTCCGCAGGTCGCGGATGGATACCTGCTCCTGCACCAGACGCTGGAAGATTTCCGCAATACGCTGCGTGGGCAGCAGGCGGGTGGCCTCGCGGACCAGATCGGGGGCGCGTTCCTCCATCTTGTCGAGCAGGTACTTGGATTCCTGCATGCCGAGGAACGATGAGGCGTGCCGGGCGAGCAGCAGCGAAAGGTGGTAGGCGAGGATGCGCGCATGGTTCATGATGCTGATGCCCACGCGTTCCAGCGAGGCGGCCTTGGACTCAGGAACCCAGAGCGGTTCGACGTCGGGCAGGAACCGCTCACCGAGCTTGAACTCCACGCCGAGCATGGACAGGTTTTCGCTGGTATCGCGGGCGAGCACCATGCCTTTTTCCAGCTTCCCCCGCGACATGGGGATTTCGTTGACGTTCAGGACATAGGAAAGCCCCGGCAGGCCGGGGTTGGGCCGGATGTTGATGCCGGGGAAGGGCACGCCGAGATCGAAATAGAGTGCGCGGCGCAGGTTCGCCAGCTCCTCGTTGAGCGAAGCGTAGTCGAGGGACGCGCCCATGTCCTCCGAGATGTCGAGGATGATGGGCACGGTGGGCGCGAATTCGTCCCGCTGCGCGCCGGGGCGGGGCTTGGGGCGGGCCGTGGGCGTGAGCGACTTGGAAAGTTCCTCCTTGGCGTCCGGGGCCTGCGGGTTTTCGCTGACGCGCTTGAGCACGTAGCCGAGCCCGCCGAGGAGGGCCGCCAGCGTGAACAATTGCGGCTTGGGGAAGCCGGGGATGAGGGCGAAGAGGAACACCAGCCCGCCCGCCATGAGCAGCGCCTTGGGCTGGGCGAAGATCTGGACGCCGATCTGCGAGCCCACGTTGTCGTCGGAATCGCCGGTCCGGGTGATCAGGATGCCCGCGGAAATGGAGATGAGCAGCGAGGGGATCTGGGATACCAGCCCGTCCCCGATGGTGAGGATGCCGTAAAGGTGCAGGGCCTCCCCCGCGGTCATGCCGTTCTGGGTGATGCCGATGATCGTGCCGCCCACGATGTTCACGACGGCGATGATCATCCCGGCGATGGAGTCGCCTTTTACAAACTTCATGGCGCCGTCCATAGCGCCGTACATCTGGCTTTCCTGGCTGATGCGCTCGCGGCGGCGCTGCGCCTCCTCCATGTCGATGACCCCGGCGCGCATGTCGGCGTCGATGGACATCTGCTTGCCGGGCATGGCGTCGAGGGTGAAGCGCGCCCCGACTTCGGCCACGCGTTCCGCGCCTTTGGCGATGACGAGGAACTGCACGATGGTCAGGATGAGGAAGACCACCGCGCCGACCACGAAATTGCCGCCGAGGGCGAACTCCCCGAACGTGAAGATGATTTCGCCCGCGTCCGCCTGAAGCAGGATGAGGCGCGTGGTCGTGATGTTGAGGCCCACCCGGAACAGGGTGGTGAACAGGAGCAGCGTGGGAAAGACCGAGAAGTCCAGCACCGTCCGCACGTACATGGTCATCATCAGGATGGTGAAGGACAGGGCCATGTTCACGCCGATGAGCGTATCCACCACCGGCGTGGGCAGCGGGATGATCATCAGCGCGATGACGATGACGAGCAGGAAGACGATGTTGATGTCGTTGTGGCGCGTGACCACGC
Source organism: Bilophila sp. (assembly GCF_057864385.1). Taxonomy (NCBI): domain Bacteria; kingdom Pseudomonadati; phylum Thermodesulfobacteriota; class Desulfovibrionia; order Desulfovibrionales; family Desulfovibrionaceae; genus Bilophila; species Bilophila sp. The sequence continues at coordinate 60,667 of NZ_DBMAFI010000014.1, forward strand.
CGACGGCGGAACGGGCCGTGGTGAACAGGCTCATACGCGTTTGCCCATGCTGTTGAAGGGATGTCCGGCCTGCGCGGACGGGCCGCTGCCGGCGAGGTACAGGTATTCGTTGACCGCGGCCCTCGCCTCATCCTTGCGGCCCTGCTGCCAGAGCGCGCGGGCCCGGAGCAGGTGCAGGGCGGCATGGCGGGTGGAGAGGGTTTGCCCGTCCATGGCCCGGTGCAGGAGCCGAAGGGCTTTTTCGGCATTGCCGCGATCCGTTTCAATGGCCGCGAGCGTGGCGGCGGCCCTCCGGGAAATGGCGTCCATGCCTTCGGGGGCGAGCCTGTCCAGCGCCGCGAAGACCGTGGCGGCATTGTCCAGACGCCCCATCCGGTAATACAGATACCCCAGAATGGACAGTGTGCTGCGCTGTTCCTGCGTGAGCGCCACCTTAACCCCCTATCATCAGGCCCATGTAGGCGTTGAGGAGTTCCTTGTTTTGAAGCAGCGGGGCCAGTTCGCCGTCCACCAGCGCCCGGACGGCGGGATCTTCGGAATCCTTCAAGGCTTCCAGGCATCCCGCGAGGTTGCCGGAAAACACCTCCGGGCGGAGGATGTCGCCGTCGCCCGCATCCGGGCAGAGCGCCTGTTCCACGAGGCGGTGCGCGTTGCTTGGGGAATAGAGTTCCTCAAGCCCGGCCTCGCGCAGCACGTTGGCGGCGAGGGGCCTCGCTTCGGGGATGCCGCCGCGCGCTGCCGCCGGGCTTTCCATGATGGCCTGGATGCCGAGGGAAGGATCCAGAAGGTTGATGCTCGGCATGGCTGTCCTCCTTTGCCGGTAAAGAAAAACGGTGTTGCGGGTCAGGCATTGGCGACGGCATCCATGACGCCGCTGAGGAACTGGACGGCCTTTTCAATGCCCGCCGCCGTCGCCTGCCGTTCGGGGAAACGGGTGAGGAGGATGATGTGGCCCTTGTGCAGCCCCCCGGACAGCGGCATGGGATCGGCATGGCGGTAATGGCAGCGTTCGAGCACGCGGCGCGGGGCTTTCACGTCATGCTCCGGCACGGCCCGCGCAAGATAGACGAGCAGTTCGCGTTCCCCGGCGTTTTCGGCAAGCTCCAGATGGAGCCGCCCAAGGCGCTCCACGTCGAGTGCGGCGAGGCCCGCAGGGGAAAGGGAAAAGGCGGGCATGCCCATGCGTCTGCCGAATTCGGCTATTTCACGTTCGATCATCACGCATCCCCCAAACTGGCGAGGTATTCGTCTTCGCGCCGGATGGCCTCGTCCACGGATTCCTGCACGGCGTCGATGACCTTCATGCGGCCTTGTTCGCCGTCGAAAAGCTGGACGGGCAGGTTGCGGGCCATATTCAGAAGCTCCTGAAGGAACAGCACTTCTCGTTCGATGTCCGGGGCCTTGGCTTTGGCGGCGATGCGGCTGATCTGCGTGGCCCCAAGGAAACGTTCGTTGCGCAGGCCGACCAGATCGCCGAGCAGCTCCATCGGGGCGAGCCCGCATTGGATCCCGTGGACATCCTGCCAGCGCTGGAGCAGGCGTTCGCACTGGACATGCGTGCTTTGCAGGAGGCGCACCTGTTCGAGGCTGGCGTGGACGCTTTCGAGATGGGTGGTTTCCATGCTCGGCACGTCCGTGGCGAGATCGTTGCCCAGCGCGCTGAAAAGGAAGTCCATCGCCTTGTCGAAGCCCACATCGCCGTATTTTTCGTGGATGTGGGCGAATGCGGCGTTGACGTCCGTAAAGTCGCAGACGGTCTGGCGGTACAGGTCGCGCAGGCTGTCCGTGCTGTCCAGTCCGGGATACCCGGCAGCGGCGAGCGCGCCCTGGATGCCCGCACGGATCTGCGGGCCGTGTTCGGCTTCGAGTTCGGCAAGCCCTTGGCGGATATCTTCAACAACGGAAGGATCAACGGACGGGTCGCCCGAAAAGGCGTCGAGCGCCTCGGAAAGGGCGGCATAGGCGTCGCTCGGATCGGGAAAGCGGTAAAGCGCCTCGCGCGAAGCCCTTTCCCGGCCTTCGCGGGCGCGCAGGCTGTCCTTCAGGCGGTCGATGTCCTGCGCCTTGCCCGCCTCGTGCATGAGATCCTGATAGAGCTTGACGCGTTCGGCGTAAGCCTCTTCCGCACGCTCCCGTTCCTTGCGATCCTCAAGCTCGTACTCGTCGGTGGTGTCGGCCGCAAAAGTCAGCTCTTCGGCGGCATCGGCGAGCAGCGACATGGGATCTTCCACCTGTACGGCGGCGTTCCCCATGAGCGAACCCGCGGCGAGGGAACCCGCCGTCTGTGCGGCGGCGCTCCCGGCCATCTGGCCCATGTTGGTGACGGAAAAATCTATGGACATGCCTCCCCCTGCCCGGCCCCACCGGGAAATGAGTCGGCCCCCGTGCCCGGAGGCTGCGGGAACACGTGATTCCGGGGGCCGATCCGTACCGGCCCGCGGGAAATCATGCGAGAAATATGCCAACCATCGCCTAGCGAGTATCATAGGCCGCAACGTCTTACAAGCGCCCCCTTTTTGATTGATTTGGGGAATGGGCTATAGTATCTATGAAAAAGGTTTCTCAACTGAATGGGAATAATGTTGGTAGGCGCAAGGCGAAAGTCCGCCAACATCGTTTGTTTTCTTGTGCGCGGAAAACCGCACAACAGGCTTGATGGGCCGGAATCCCCCGTATTTGCTTGTTTGGCACGGAACATGCTTGGAACGAAACATCAACAAAGGAGCAACGAAATGGCATTCACTGAAAAAGATATGCAGGCTCAGGAAGAACAGCTCAACGCCCTTAAAGAGGAATTGTCCCGCCTCGACCAGAAATTTGATGCGCAGCTCAAGGCGATGGGGCTTACGGAAGACGATCTCAAACAGCAGGAGCCGATGACGCCGGAGCTGGAGGCGCTCGTCGCCAAAGCGAAGGAAGAGGCCAAGCGCGCCGGGGAAGCCCGCAAGGCGCAGGCCGCCTTGGACAACCGTCCTTCCGGCAAGGCCCCCGGCGCGGGCCGCCGTGGCGTCGTCCGCCTTTAACCCTAAAGAAAGAAGAAAGATATGAGCCAAGGTATTGGTGAAGTCGGCGGTTCAGGAAACGTCTCCAGCGTGGGCAGCCTCGGCCCGATCACGAGCATCAACTTTATTTTCGCCAAGCTCCAGATGGAACTGGCAGCCACGTCTAAAGAGGCTGCCCGTGACCATATCTCCCAGGTTGAGAAGGCGAATGCGGATCAGAAGGAAGTGGCCGATCTGCTGAACAAGCTGCGCAATCTGCAGGAGAACGCGGCGAATGAGAAAGGCACTTCCAATATGGGGACGTTCAAGAACTGCCAGGCCAAAGACGATTCATCCAAGGGGACGGCGGCGGAAGAGCTCGCCAAGGTGGAAGGCTATATCGCTGACGCCAAGAAGTTGCAGGCGCAGGCCAACCTGAAAACGAAAGAGAATTATGATGTCAGCAAGGAATACGATTCCACCATGATGCCGGACGTCATGGAGCAGTATTTCAAGGACAACGATATCGACTATGCCGATTACGGCGTCTCGGCCCGGCAGAACGGCAGTGAGTGGCAGCGGGCGATTAACTCCCTTGAAGATCGGAAGGCGGCGCTGGAGGTATTCGCATACATGGATACCCACGGGCTTGCCTACAGCACCGGTTCCAGCAAGGATGATCTGGACGTTGCGATCCAGTCCTTGCAGGCGCATCAGGACACCCTCGGCACGGACGTCCAGACGGAGATGGTGTACGTGCAGGACTTCATGGGGCAGTACAATTCGTTTACGCAGGGCGCGAACTCGGCCATCCAGTCCGCTATGCAGACACTCACCAACGTGGCCCGTGGCCAGTAAATCTATAATATCCAAGGAGAATAACAATGGCAGATCCAGTCGGCGGAGCCGGTTCTTCGGGAGGCGTCTCCAGCGTAGGCAGCCTCGGTCCGATCACGAGCATCAACTTTATTTTCGCCAAGCTCCAGATGGAACTGGCAGCCACGTCTAAAGAGGCTGCCCGCGACCATATCACCCAGGTTGAGAAGGCAAATGCGGATCAGAAGAAAGTGGCCGATATGCTTCAGCAGTGCCGCAAACTTCAGGAGCAGGCCAAGTCTAGCGACGACACCACCAAAATGCCCGACGACATACGGAAGTATATGGACGAACACGGTCTCACCTATTCCATGGAGACCAAAGGGGTCGACGAGCCTACGACAGAAACTGCGGACAGTTGGCACAACAAGGATGAATGGGACGTTGCGATCCAGTCCTTGCAGGCGCATCAGGACACCCTCGGCACGGACGTCCAGACGGAGATGGTTTACGTGCAGGACTTCATGGGGCAATACAATTCGTTTACGCAGGGCGCGAACTCGGCCATCCAGTCCGCTATGCAGACGCTCACCAACGTGGCCCGCGGGCAGTAGCCGTTTTTTGCAGAGGGCCATTCCAGCCGTGCCCATCCGGTTGGCAGCGGCCCTCTGCCGGATGGTGGTCGTTTGGGGATGCCCCAATGCCTTATTGGGCTCCCCACCCGCCGGCAACCTTTTTCCCGCTGCTGCGGGCCTCCCAAGGAAGATGTTATGGCAGAACAAAAAGGCGCTGCGGTCGAATATACGCAGGAAGAACTCGAAACGATGACCAAGGCCGTCCTGAACGGCGCCACCATCGGGGACGTGTGCAACATTTCCCAGGATATGCTGGAGTCCTTATACAGCCTCGGATACAACCTCTATACGTCCGGCAACTACAAGGACGCGGAAACCGTTTTTTCCGGGCTGTGCCTGTACGATCACAACGATCCCCGCTTCTGGATGGGGCTGGGCGGAAGCCGCCAGGCCAACGGCAAGTATCGGGAAGCCGTGGATGCCTATGGGCTTTGCTCGGCGATGGAGGCGCTCTCCAGCCCCGTGCCCGTGCTTCAGGCCGGTATGTGCTACCTCAAGATGGGGGATCGGGAAAAGGCCAAAGGCTCGTTCGTCACCGCCGTCTCTATGGGCGAAGAGGGCAACCCGGAACACGAGGCCGCGCGGGGCAAGGCGTCCGCCATGCTCGCCATTCTCGAACAAGCCGAGAAGTGAGGCTGACATGCCTAATGCCATTGACTTTCAGATCGGCTCGAAATTTATGGATCTTATCGGCGGCGCCGATATGGAAAACCTTCCGGATGCCATCAAAAGGGCCCTGGAGGGCATCACGCTGCCGGATGTCCCGGCTTCATCCCCCGACGCTTCCTCACCCGCCGGGGAGCTGCCGACGCTGCCCGCGCCCATGCCGGGATGTCTCTCGCTGGAAACGCTGGCCCAGATGATCAGCAACGAGGTGCGCACGCAGGCCACCAAGGACGGCGTGGCCTCCATTGAGGCCAAGGGGAAGGAGCGCGCCGAGATCAACCAGAAGAAGCTGGAAGAGATCATGGATCGGCTCGAATCCATGAAGTCCAAGGGCATCCTTGACATTTTCAAAAAGATTTTCAGTTGGGTCGGCGTCGTCCTCGGAGCCATCGCCAGCGTCGCCACGATTGCGGCGGGGGCGGCTACGGGGAACCCCTTGCTGATTGCGGGCGGGGCGGTGATGCTTACCATGTCCCTCAACAGCATCCTGAGTATGGCGACCGACGGCAAGGTGAGCATCGGCGCCGGGATAGCCGCCGGGTTGGAGGCCCTCGGTGTTCGGGAAGACATCGCCGCATATACCGGCATGGCTTTTGAGCTTGCGATCACGCTTGTGGGCGTGGGCCTGACTATGGGCGGTTCCTTCGGTTCCGCTGCCGAGACTGCCCGGAAGACGCTGGCGGACGTGGCGGACATTACCCTCAAAGTAACGAATATCAGCAGCAGCGTCGTACAGATGGGCAGCGGCGCGACGGGCATCGCCGGGGCCGTATACGATTATAAGATTTCCAACAGCTATGCCGACACCAAGCTGCTGGAAGCCGTTCTGGAACGGCTCAGGCAGGCGCTGGAAGTGGAGCAGGATTTCATGAAGGGCGTCGTGGAGCGCGCGGGAAAGCTGAACGAAGACGTCAACGAGCTCGTTGAGGGATGCAATGAGTCGCTGACGAACGTCTTGACCAGCGCACCACCGGCGATGGCCTAGTGCGGCGGAAGGTACGCCGTCCCGCCCCGGCCGCCGTTTCGGGCAGCGGGGCGGGAAGGGCCTGCCACGCGGCGGGCAAGGTTTCATGGGGTCAAACAGCCCGTGTTCCCCGCCTTGTGCGGGGTGGATGATGGCCTGATCGTAGACGGGAAGGCCGTAAGCAAGAAGAGGATAGGCATATGTCAGGCATACAAGGGTTGTCATCCGAACAGCAACAGGTTTACAATCAGTTGATAAACGACGCGGGGATGGTCAATGTTTCCCGTGCCTCCGTGGATAAGGAACTGGAGGCCGCGATGGCTGCGGGGCTTTCCTTTCAGGAGGCCGCGGCGAAGGTTCGCGACGATTTGCCGACGCTCGCCCCGCCGAAAAACCCTTCCGGATCACTCGGCGGCTGGGTGGGCGTGGCTTCCCCGATGGCGAGCGTCAATGCCCTCATCACGGAACTATGCGCCGAACAGCGCGAGGAAAACCGCGAGGTCATGAAAGCGCAAACGGATAGTATCGTCACGTCGATGAAGCAGCAGGCTGGTGAAATCCGCGAAAAAGCCGTGGTGCAGCTTATCTGCGGCGTCGTGTCCGATACGGTCAGCATCGGCATGGGCGCTCTCCAGTTCGCCATGGGCATGAAGCAGTTGTCCGCAACCAGGGGGCAGGCGAAGGGCCAGCAGGAACTCACCGAGAACAAGCTGAACCAGGAAACCCGGAGCCTTGAGAAGCAGCAGCGCGCACAGCAGAAGGAACTGAACAAGATCACGCGGGACATAGAAAAGCATGGGGCCGCCAGAGGGGCGGAGAAGCTCCGTGCGGAAGATCAATTACAGCAGACGACCGAAAAGCTGAACAGTAACCGGGCGCAGTTGGATGATATCCGTGCTACCACGGCTAATCCGAGCGCTGCGGAACGGCGGGCTTCGGGCACCTCGCAGGCCTACGGGACCCTAGGGCAGTCCCTTTCCCAGCTCGGGCAGGGAATGGGCGGCCTCGTCGGTCATGTCGGCGATTACCTGGGGGCGCAGTACGACGCCGCCATGAAGGAAATGGAAGCCGATCAGGAACGGATGCGGACCAGCCGGGACTCGTTGAAGAGCATCAACGACGGCCTGACCGAAGTGATCCAGAAGTCGCTTTCCACGCAGGACGACATCCAGAAGAGGATGAACGATACCCGTTCCCGGATTATGGGATAGGAAGGGCGGCGCAGGGCCGCCGCAGGCGCCCCGGCGGGTTCCGTGCCCAAGACGGATGTCCCGCCGGCGGAGGCCGCGCGCTTGGGCGGCACCGTCCACCCGCCTTTATGTGAGGACGTGCGCCACCTGTGCCGCATGTCTGGGGGGTATGACGGGCGGATGCCCGGCGCTTATGGCGGCCTTTGCCGCGCATCTGAGAGGTATACGCTGCGCGGCGTGCCCCGTTCGGCATGATCTGGCCTCTGCCGCCTGTCTGGGTACGCCAGCCAGCCTCGGAAAATGGCGGCAAAATGCTGTTGCTTTCGCCGCCTTTCCGTGGGGGACGCCCAGCCGGATGCCGTCCTTGCTGATGGTGCGGAACCTTTGCCGCGCTTCTGAGGGGTACGCCCTGCGGATGCTGTTATTGTTGACGGTGCGGAACCTCTGCCGCCTGCCTGGGGGGACGCTTCGGCTCCTGATCCAGCGTTCCGCATGAGTTTTGCCGCGTGTCTGGGGTACGCCCTGAAAATATCCTCGGAAACGGGCAGCCCGGCCCTTGCCGCCTGTCTGGGCGGCACCCTGGAGGAAAACGGACTCCCCGGCAAAGGACGCCTTGGGCGGGGGCAATGCTTCGGGGGATTTCGCTGGCGGCCCCTGATGGGGCCGAAGGGCGGGGCGTTGCCTTCGGTGAGGCTCAGGCTTAGGCTGAGGAAGCCATCCCGATCCACGGATAGGGGGCACGCCAAGGCTGCCCGGATGTGGGGCGGGAAACTTTCCAGATGTGGAATGGGAAACTAGGCCGGGGCGCTGCCGCATGGGGGCGAGGCTGCCCGGATGCGGGCGCAGGAAACGTTGAGTATGGGAAGGGCGGGCCTTATATCGGCGGATGCCCGGACGCTGGCGAAACGGGGCCGCATAAAGGCCCGTGCCGAAGCCCGCACCGGCAGATGCCCGGATGTGGGGCGGGAAACTTTCCAGATGCGGGATGGGAGACCTAAGGCCGGGGCGTTGCCGCATGGGGGCGAGGCTGCCCGGATGCGGGCGCAGGAAACATTGAGTATGGGAAGGGCGGGCCTTATATCGGCAGATGCCCGGACGCTGGCGAAACGGGGCCGTACAAAGGCCCGTGCCGAAGCCCGCACAGGCAGATCCCGGATGTGGGGCGGGAAACCATGCCGCCCATTCAAGGCATCCGCGTTTGGTGATTGACAAGGCGTTGTGGAAGGCCGCATAGTCGCCCAAGGAGGCAAGATGTCGCTTTTGCAGGAATCCGTTGACGCATTGACGGCGGCGGCTGGTTGGAAAAAGGCCTCGCCCGGCGCGGACGGCGTCTTTCGCTTTCACCTTGAGGGCGATTTGGACATGGAGTTTTTTTCCCCTGACGGGCGGACGGGCATCCTGCGGGCCGATCTGGGCCCGCTTCCCGACGTGGAACAGGATGCGGACGAGCTCTTGCGGAAATGCGCTTCCCGTGTGGCGGCGGCCGCACGTACCCGGAGGACGGTTCTTTCGGTGGATAATGGCAGGTTTTCACTGCACCTTGTTGTGCCTTTAGCGGAGGGCGCTGCCTTGATGCCGGTATATGCCAAGGACTTTTTGAACGATCTGGCATGGTGGAAAAGGCAGGTGCAGGGCGGTGGCGCGTCGGCGTTTTCTTTTTTCTCCGGTATGCAAGCTTGGAATATGGGGCGCTGATGCGTTGTCGTGGTGGCGTTTCGCTCTTGATGGTTTTGGCGCTCGTTTTGGGGGTGCTTCTGGCTTCCTGCCCGGCGTTTGCCGCTCAGGGGGGCTTTTCCCGTCCATATACGCATTACGCGGATGATGAGGATCTGACCGCCATTCTTACGAATTTCGCCCGTTCGCAGGGGCTCGGCGCTTCGTTCACTCCCGGCGTGGTCGGCAAGGTGAGCGGGCGTTTTGACGCCGTTCCGCCGGAAACCTTCCTCAAGGGGATGCAGGCCGCCTTTGGCGTGGCATGGTATCGGCTCGGCTCCACCCTTTATTTCTACAGCGAATCGGAACTGTCGCGGACGTTCATCACCCCGCGGGCCATGACGGCGGAGCGCCTGTACCAAATGCTTCGGCAATCGGCGGTGTTCTCCTCGCAGTTGCCCGCAACGCTCGCTCCGGGCGGCGCGATGATCGTCGTGTCCGGCCCGCCCTCCTACCTTGCGCAGATTTCGGCCGCCGTCACCGCCTTTGAAGAGGCGCAGGTCAGCAATTTCGTGATGAGGGTCTTTCCGCTCAAATATGCGTGGGCGGAAGACATGTCCGTCAACAGCATGGACAAGACGGTGACCATCCCCGGTGTGGCGAGCATCCTCAGGGCTATGGTCACCGGTTCGCCCAATTCCACGACCCGGGTGACGCAGGACACCGCCACTGTGGACAAGCTCTCCGGTACCGGGCTCATCGCACAGGGCCGGGTGGCGCCCGTGGCTCCCGATGCTTCCGCCCCCGACGCGCAGCAGGGCGGGCAGGCCGCCCCGCAGAACGCCACGCAAGTGAATATTATGGCCGATCCGCGCGTCAATGCGGTGCTGGTCAATGACGCCGAATACCGGATGCCGTATTACGCCAAAGTCATCGCGGATCTCGACAAGCCTGTGGAGCTCGTGGAAATCCATGCCGCCATCGTGGACATCGATTCCGACTTCAAGCGCGATCTCGGCGTTACCTATCAGGGCGCGAACAGCCGGGACAAGGGCTGGAGCACCGGAGGCGAGTTTTCCGGCACCGGCGACAAGTTTTCGCCCCTGCCCACGATGGGCGAACCGTCCGGGACGGGCATGAACCTGTCCACCATCTATACGCACGGCGCGGACTTCTTCCTTGCCCGCATTCAGGCGCTGGAGGCGGAAGGCGAAGCCCGGATGCTCGGCCGCCCTTCGGTGCTGACCGTGGACAACGTGCAGGCCACGCTGGAAAACACCAGCACCTATTACATTCAGGTGGAAGGCTATCAGGCGGTGGATCTGTTCAAGGTCGAGGCGGGGACGGTTCTGCGCGTGACCCCGCACATCATCCGCGACGAATACGGCCAAACCTCCATCAAACTTGCGGTCAGCGTGCAGGACGATCAGAACGACAGCAAGGATACGCCGGTCAGCGCCAACAGCGTTCCGCCCATCAAGCAGACGAAGATCAACACGCAGGCCATTGTGGGCGCGGGGCAGAGCCTGCTCATCGGCGGGTACTACTATGAGCAGAAGTCCACGGATGCCAGCGGGATACCGATTCTCATGCACATCCCCGTGCTCGGAAACCTTTTCAAGACGACGAGCAAAGGGACCAAACGCATGGAGCGCCTGATCCTCATCACGCCGAAGGTCATCCATTTGGGCGAGAACCCGACGGCGCCGTCCCGCGTGGACGAGCCCACATTCCACAGATCACCGACGCAGGCCGATTATGAGGAACGGGTTCCGACGGCCCCGCAGAGCGGGTGCTCCCGCAAACGGCCCAAACTGGAGCCGGTGGCGCCCGCCGCGGCGATCCCGCTGTCGCCGCCCGCGGCAGGGCAGTCGCCCGGAGCACAGGCACAGGCGCGGCCTGCGGGAGCGTTATGAGCGCCTCCGGTCTGACGGCCTTTCGCCTTTTTTCCGGCCCCCACATGGGGGCGGAACTTGTCTTGCCCGCAGGGAGCCAGCTTGTAGGGTCTGATGACTCTTGCGACATCATTCTTCAAGACAGCTCGGTCGCTTCCCGGCACGCAAACATCGCCATAGGCTTTTCCGGGGACGGCGTCCCGTCCGTGCGGGTGACGCCGCTCGACGGAGAGGTGCTGCTCAATGGCGCCCCCTTGCCGTCCGATGGCGCGGACATCCCCGCGCGCACGCCGTTTTTTCTGGGCCTGACCTGCATGGCGTGGGCGGAGCCCGGCGAATCGGCGGACGCATGGCGTCAGGTCGCATCGGGCTTGCAGGAGCGGCGTTCGGCACAGGAGCGCCCGGAGCCCGTGGAGCCGCAGGCCGAAGAGCCGATCATGGATCTCGGCGAGCCGATGATGCTGTTGGACGAAGGGGCTTCCGTAGGCGCCAACGGCGTTGGCAAAACGCTTTGGGGGCGGCTGCGCTCCTTGCCTCCGCAGAGGTTGGCCCTGTCCTTCCTTCTTTTGCTGGGCCTGTGCGGGCTGACGTTTTCCTATGCGGGCAGAACCCCGGACGCGGAAACGAGAGTCAAAGAAATCCAAGCGATTATTGATGAAAACGGTTTTCGCACGCTGGTCGTCTTCCCGCAGGGTGAAGGTGTCGGCGTGCAGGGGATACTCCGTGACGATGCTGAAAGGGCCGATCTGCTGCGTTTGGCACAAAGCGTGCAATACCCTGTTTATCTTGATGTGACGCTCCGTGGGGACAGGGTCGATGCCGTAACCTCGGCCTTCGCCAGCCGGGGGTTCTCCCTTTCCGTGCAGGAAAAGACGGAGAACCCGGATGACGGCCTGCATATCGCCGGGTACATGAAGGACGGGCTCGTGGAAGAGCAGGCTTTTTCCGCCGTCCGTGAAGATGTCCCGGTACTGCGGGAACAAGCCGTCTGGAGCCGCCTGGACAGGGCCATCCGTCACGCCGACGCGGTCGAAGCGGTTTTGTTGCCGCTCTTGAAGGAGGCGGGGCTGTCGTTTGTGCAGGTTCGGTTCCTGCCCGGAAAGGTGGAGCTTGCGGGCCGGTTCGACGTGGCCCAGCGTATCCGGCTGGACGGCGTGCTGGACAAGGCCAGGGCGGAACTCGGCGTCCCGGTCGTATTCGATGTGGTTGCGTCGTTCGAGAAAAGGCGGCCTCAGGCCGAAGCCCGGCACGAAGCCGCTGCGCCGCAGCAGGCGGAGGCGGGGGATGCCCCCGCGCCGCAAGCCGATGACGTGCCGGAACTCCGGGTGACCGGGGTAACCTTGACGCCCATGCGTTTCGTCAGCCTGGCTGCGGGGCAGCGCGTCTTTGAGGGCGGCCTGCTTCCCGGCGGATATGTGCTCGAGTCCATCGATGTGAAGGAGTTGAAGCTCCGCAAGGATGGGCGGATAATCGTGTATCGACTGAGAGGTTCCAATGAGTGACGCGATGGTTTCCGTGCTGGATGTCCTTGATGAGCCCCGCGCCCTGCAGGGCATCCGGGATGAGGTTCTGGAAATGGATCTGGCCGTCAAACGGCATATGGATACGGGGTTGGCCCCCGACGAGTGGGCTGTGGCGCAGTCCGTCCGGGAAGCGACGCAGGCAGCGTTGCACGCTATGGACAACATGGTGAAGTAAAAGGATTTTTAACTAAAGCGAGTTTGCCATGAGCATCAGCGGCACGAGCGGAACGCCGGGATTGAACGTCAATGAGCTGTTCAACAGCGGTTTGGATTCGATCAGTAGCAAGGGCAAGAATTTACAGACGAAGATGACCGAAATGCTGGGGCAGGAAAAGGTCGAGCCCGAAGACATGGTGGTTCTCCAGTTTGAAGTCGGGCAATACAATGCGATGCTGGAATCGCTTTCGTCCGTCACGAAGAGCATGACGGATATGATGAAGAGCCTTGCCCAGCGTACCGGCTGAGTTTGTTTCCCGTCCGAAATCTGGTTCAGGGGCCGCACCCCGGATGCCTCCGCGCGGCCCCATCCTGCGCATGGCGCGCCGGGCGGGATGACGGACAAGGGGAAGGGGCTGCCCCCTTCTCCCCTTTTTGCGTTCAGGCGGGGTTGCCGAGCGGCCCGCATCTTTTTACGATTGGAGAAATGCCATGTTGTCCGATACCCAGATCAGCCGTTTGCTTGATGTCGCCAACGCCGCATGCCACAGAGGGAACGTGCTGGATGCGCGTACCGTCTATGCGGGGGTGCTTGCGCTCCGTCCGGGATTCGCGCCCGCCCTTATGGGCAAGGCCCTGAGCCATATTGTGGTGGATGATTTCGACGAGGCCGAACGGATCTTGAAAGACGAAGTGCTGGCCGCCATGCCGGAAGATGGGGATGCGCAGGTGCTGCTTGGCCTGTGTTATACGCTGGCGAAGCGGCAGGCCGAAGCCGAAGCGCTGCTTGGCCCGCTGGCCGCCGGCGAAGGCCCCAGGGCGGAGCTGGCGGGCGGGCTGCTTGAAAAACTCCGGCAAGAACCGTAGGCTGGCGCAATCCGGCGGAGGTGGCAGTGGACATTTCCGGTCTTGGGGCTTCAAAGCTTTTGGAGGCGCTGGAAAAACTGGGCGTCTCCAAGGGGGCCGAACTGCGGAGCCTTGGCCCGCAGGGGGAGCCTCCCGCCGAGCTGGTGCGTGCCTTTGAGGATGCGCTGCACGCACCGGATGGGCAGGGCGGCCCGTCCGTGCAGGGCGCTGCCGAAGGCTCACGGGAGGGCGGGCAGGGTACTCCTGACGTGGCGCGGGTGGATGAGGCAATCCCTTCGGGCCGCTCCGAAGGGCCCGTGTACGGCATCCCTGAGGGGAGCCGGGTTGACGGCATCGGCGGCCCGATGCGGATGGAACCGGCTTCCGGGCCGCAGGCCGTGGAAGGGCGGTCGGATGCTGTTCAAGCGGACGGTGTGCAGGAGCTGGCCCGGCTGCTTGAGCGGGTCGGCGGCGGGAACGCTTCCGCGGCGGAGCTGTACCAATTGCAGTTTCTTGTGGGGATGCTCCGGGTACAGGCCACGGGCGGGGCGAAGTTGTCGCAGCAGGTCAATCAGGGTTTTGAATCGCTGTTGAAGCAGCAGGGGTAGAATGTGACGGAAACGGGGCGTGGACATATGACGGAAGCACGTAGATCCGGGAAAAAAGGGATGCGCCGGCTCCCGTTCCTGTTGGTGTTGCTGCTCTGCGCGGCGCTTTTGGGCTGTCAGGTCGAAGTGTACCGCGGGCTGACCGAGGCGCAGGTCAATACGATGCTGTCCACGTTGCTCAAGCGCGGCATCCGGGCCGAGAAAACCGCCGCCGGAAAGGCCGGGTTCACCTTGTCCGTGGATGAGGATCAGCTTGTCCAGTCCCTTGAAATCCTGAAGGAGAACAACCTCCCGCGGGCGGACTACGAAAACCTCGGCAAAGTTTTTTCCGGGCAGGGGATGATCTCCTCCGCCTCGGAAGAGCAGGCCCGCATGGCCTACGCCATCTCACAGGAGCTGTCCGATACCTTCTCCCGCATCGACGGCGTGCTGACGTCCCGTGTCCATGTGGTGCTCGGAGGCACGGATCAGGCCACCGATGCGCGTATCCTGCCTTCCGCCGCCGTTTTCCTCCGCCATACCCCGGACTCGCCCGTCGTCAATCTGGTCGCCAAGATCCGTGAGCTTACGTCCAAGGCCGTGCCGGATCTCGACTATGAACGTGTCTCCGTCATGCTTGTTCCTGTGCGGGAACAGGTTTCCGTGCCCATGCAGCCGGCCCCGAAATTCCTCGGATTGCCGCTTGCGCCGGAGAACGGGCCGCCGTATGCCCTGATCGGGGCCGGAATCGTTTTTGTGGCGGTGCTCGCCGGGCTTGTGCTGTTGGCGCTTTCCCTGCGTGATGCCCTGCGGAAGCGCAAAGAGGCGGCGGACGCCTCGGAAGATCAGCCGTCGTAACGCCGGCACGCCGGACAGGTATGCACACCTCGTTTTTTTCGGACATCATTGTGCGGAAACCCGCACTGTTTCGGGCTATGCTGTCCTTCAACGGCCGCTTGGATTCCGCTGCGCCGGACTGCCCCGAAGAGTGGCGCGTTCCCGGTTTGGATGCGGCGGTTGTGGCGGCGGAACTGTCGCGGCGCGGCTCGCCCGTATTGGCGTGGCCTGTCGCCCCGCCGGAAGAAGGCTTTTGGGATTTCACCGAGGAGTCACGGCGCTTGGCCTTCCTGAGCGCGGAAGAGCTGGAGCGTCTGGGCAAGGTGTTCGGCGTGTGCGTCCACGCTGCGGAGCTGGCCCGCATCATCGCCCGCGAGCCTGTCTTGGCCCTGCGTGGTGCGCTGGGGGAACCGCTGTACCGCTACGGCATCCAGCGCGGGCAATATCAGCTCGGCAGTGTGCGGCAGTTTTTCCTGAGCCGCGACGTCCGGGAGCCGCTTCTGGAACGTATGCAGCGCCACGGACGTCTGGCGATTGCCATTTGCCGCGCGTCTTGGCCCGCCGCCTTGAAGGAACGGGCCGTCGGGAATCTTGAGGATGCGCCGCCGTCAGTGCCGCCCGCGGTTCAGCGGGCCGTATGGTTTGGTCTGAAGAAGCTGTTGCTGAAGGAGGTCGCACCGCAATGGGCTCCCTGTTTCGATTGACCGGGGACACGGTAACCCCCTCCGCCGGGACGCGTGTGCTCAAAGCCTCTGAAGCCGCCATACTTCTTGAGGCCAACGCCGTGCTTGACGCGGCCCGCGGGCGCGTGGCCGACATGGAGCGCAAGGCCGGGGAAGCCTATGAGCGGCGGCGCGAGGAAGGTTACCGCGACGGCGTGGAGGAAGGCCGCCTCGAACATGCCGAGAAGGTAATGGAGACCGTGCTGTCGTCGGTCGAGTACATCGAAGGCATTGAGGCCACGCTGGTGAATGTGGTTACGGCGGCCGTGCGCAAGGTCATCGGCGAGATTGACGAAAACGAACGCATCGTCCGTATCGTCCGCAATGCGCTGGTGACGGTTCGCAATCAGCAGCACGTGACGATCCGCGTGGCGCCCGCTGACGAAAAGGCCGTCCGGGAGGAGTTGGCGTCCATGCTGGCCTCCGCGCCGGGCGGGGCCAGTTTTCTGGATGTCGTGTCGGATGCGCGTCTTGAGCGGGGGGCGTGCCTCTTGGAAAGCGAGCTCGGCGTGGTTGACGCCAGCCTTGAGACGCAGCTCAAGGCGCTGGAAAACGCCCTGCGCGCAAAAATCGCTTCATAGCGCGAACCGGGTGTGGACAGCGCCGACAGCCGATTCAGCCGCAGGCCCCACATATGGGCGCGGCCCGGTTCATTGGTGTATACGGTTCCCCCAGTACAGGGCGGCGTATGCCGCTCGCGGCGCGATTGGGAAAGGGGAGGGTGCCCACCTGTGCCCTCAGGGATATTCACTTTTCTGATATTTTGGGGACGTGTTCAGTTGGCATTGTGGCTTGCTATGGCGTCGTTTTCATTGAACGCGTGAACGTCTCCCCCTGCGGGGCAATCGGGCGAATGCCTGCCGCATCCCGCGGATATGGTTTGATAAACGGACGGATGCCCTATGGCCTTTGAATATATCGGAGCGCTTCTTGAGGAAGCGGTGCAGTCCACCACCTCGGTGGAGGTGCGGGGCCGCGTGGAGCAGGTCGTGGGAACCATCATCCGGGCCGTGGTGCCGGGGGTGAAGGTCGGCGAACTGTGCATCCTGCGCAACCCGTGGGAGGATTGGACGCTCCGGGCCGAGGTCGTGGGCTTCGTCAAGCAGGTGGCCCTGTTGACGCCGCTCGGCGATTTGCAGGGCATTTCGCCCGCCACCGAAGTCATCCCGACGGGGGAAATCCATTCCGTGCCCGTGGGTGAGGATCTTCTTGGGCGCGTCCTGAACGGGCTCGGCGATCCCATCGACGGCGGGCCGCCGCTCAAGCCCCGGACTCATTATCCGGTCTACGCCGATCCCCCGAACCCCATGCTCCGCAAGATCATCGACAGGCCGATTTCTCTGGGCCTGCGCGTGCTCGACGGGGTGCTTACCTGCGGCGAAGGCCAGCGCATGGGCATTTTCGCGGCGGCAGGCGGCGGTAAAAGTACGCTCTTGTCCAGCATCATCAAAGGCTGTTCCGCCGACGTGTGCGTGTTGGCGCTGATCGGCGAGCGCGGCCGAGAAGTGCGCGAGTTCATTGAGAACGACCTTGGCCCGGAAGGGCGGAAAAAGGCCGTGCTGGTCGTGTCCACATCCGACCGTTCGTCGATGGAGCGCCTCAAGGCCGCGTACACGGCCACGGCGGTGGCGGAATATTTCCGGGATCAGCACAAGAGCGTTCTGCTCATGATGGACTCGGTGACCCGTTTCGGGCGCGCCCAGCGCGAAATCGGCCTTGCCGCGGGCGAGCCCCCGACCCGGCGCGGCTTCCCCCCGTCCGTGTTTTCGACGCTTCCCAAGCTGATGGAACGGGCGGGCAATTCGGACAAGGGCTCCATCACGGCGTTGTATACCGTGCTGGTGGAGGGCGACGACATGACGGAGCCCATCGCGGACGAAACCCGCTCCATCCTTGACGGGCACATCATCCTGTCCCGCAAGCTGGCGGCGGCGAACCACTACCCCGCCATCGACGTGCAGGCCAGCGTCAGCCGCGTCATGAACGCCATCGTTACGAAGGAGCACAAGAAAGCCGCGCAGGCGCTCCGCAAGGTGCTGGCGAAGTTCGCCGAGGTGGAATTGCTTGTGCAGATCGGCGAATACAAGAAAGGCTCTGACAAGGAAGCCGACGACGCGCTGGCCCGGATCAACGCCGTAAACGCGTTCCTCAGGCAGGGGTTGGACGAAAAAAGCACTTTTGAGGAGACGTTGCAGGCGCTGTATAAGGTGGTGGCCTGAGCGTGGAAAAGTATCCTCTGGCCCCATTGCTTAGAGTGCGCGAATACCGGGAGGATGCGGCAAAGAATGCCCTCAGCGCCGCCGAGCGCGCCGTGGTTGAGGCGCAGGAGGCGGTGGAGCGGTGCCGCAGGGAGCTGGAGCGTTACAAGGTCTGGCGTCAGGAAGAGGTTGAGCGCCGCTATGACGCGATCATGGGCAAGGGCCTGAGCCTCAAGGAACTGGATGTGTTCAAGGCCGGGCTCGGTGCGTTGGCCGACGGCGAGCTGAAGCTGGAAGAAGCCATTGCCAAAGCGCTTGAGGACGTGAAAAAACGTCAGGAGGATGCGCGCAAGGCCAGGGAAGCCGCGCGGCAGGCCCAGCACGAGACGGCCAAGATCGTGGCGCATCGGGATATCTGGCTCGTCGAGGCCAAGCGCGAGGCCGAGCGTCTGGAAGATTTGGAAATGGAAGAATTCAAGCCGCTGCCGCCTCAGGGGGCAGAAGGCGAGCTTTAGGCCGTTTCGCCCCGCATGGGCAGGGGCATTGCGGGAAAGGGAGGCTTTCTGGAGGGACGTTTCCCCTCCGGCGTCCCGGAATCTGCCGATACGGAAGGTATCCCCCTTCCCAAATGTTTTTGTGTCCGCCATGCGCGTATGGCTTTTCGGGGGCTGCGTGCCGGTTGGAGCGATGGCCCTTTCACAATGAAACAACCCGTCCATAACCGGAGAAAAGCGGGAGGTGCCGCATGGCTGATTTTATGAAGGTGGATATGTCCCGGCTCGGACAGGCTGAAGGCCGGTCTGCGGCGTCCGGGATGGCTGCGCCGTCAGGTGCGGACGTGGACATCTTTCAGCAGGCCATGCGGCGGGGCCCGCTTGACGAACGGCAGGGTTCCGGGGGAGGTTCCGACGAAGGGCGCGGGGATTCCCATGCTTCCGATGAGGATGCCCCAGCCGAGGCCGAAGGGCTTTCCAGCATGTTTTCCCGGATGGCCGGGCCGCTGGATACGCTTTTTGCCGGACGCATGGCGCAGGCTGAAGCGGCGGCTCCGTCCGGGGATGCCCCGGATTTGGGCGCGCTGGCGGAAAAGCTCGTGGAGCGGATTCTGGTTTCCGGGCCTGATGGGGGCCACGAGATCCGCCTTACCCTTGGCAAGGATATCCTCCCCGGAACCGAAATCCGGCTTCAGCGCGGGATCGACGGCATGCTGTCGGTTCGTTTGGCGACGGACAACGCCGCATCCTTTCAAACCCTCGTCGGCGCGCAGGAATCCTTGAAGGCGCGGCTTGAGCCGTTTGAAAAGGATGTCCGCGTCGAAGTGGTTTCCGAAGGGGACGGGGCCGAAGCCGAAAACGGCGATGGGCGCCGGCAGTCGCGCGGCGAGTATGTCGCCCCGGACGAACGGGATGCCTGAACCCGGCGCACGGGGAGGAACGCCGCGCCAGCCGTTTGAAGGGGCGCGGTCCGCAACCTTTTGCAGCAAGCCCTCCATTGCCGGGGGCGGAGGAGTAGATGGAGATACTGCCTTTCCGGGCTCCGGCGCTTTCGCCGCTTGAGGCGCACGTCTTCAACCTGCTGTGTACGCGGGCGCAGCCGTGGCCCATTGATGTGGCCGGTACGCCGTGCGCGCTGGAGGCCGCGTACCTTACGGCCCCGGTTCCTCCGGTATGCGCTTTTGACATCGTTTGCGGCGAACGGGCATGGCGCATGGAACTCGGCAGCCTGCGCTTGCTGGCTTTGCATCCGGCGGTGGCGGATGTGCCTCCGGACGCCGCACTGCCTGAGGCGCTCCAGTTGGCGGTTCTCGGCTTGCTGGCGGCTCCTCTGGCGGAACTGGCCCAATCCTTTTTGCATGTGCCGCTGGCTGTCCGCAACATTCGGATGATCAAGGCGGCGGAACCGGCCGTTTGTGCGCTCCCCCTGACGCTGCGCGTCCCGGCGGCGGCCTCGGCAGAGGCGTATCCGATCCCCGTCAGGCTGTGCCTGCCGGATCGGGAGAGCGCGCTTGAACTGGCGGAACGTCTGGACGCCCTGCCGCGCCGCCGCGTACCGGGGCTTGCCGGGAACGTGCCGGTTCCGGTCAGCCTCGAAGCGGGCCGTATGCGGCTTTCCGTCAACGAGTTGTCTTCCCTTGAACCTGACGACGTGCTGCTGCCGGAAGTTTATCCGGCGCGCGAGGGCCGCGCTGCGCTCCGCCTCTGCGCCACGTCGCGTTCCCTTGCGTTCGCCTGCTCCCTTGCGGAGGGCCGTGCGACCATCCTTTCCGTCCTGAACCCTGAGGAGGAGCCCATGTCCGACGAAAACAATGCGGCTGCCGGGGCCGCGCCGTCCGAAGGCGTCGATGCCGGCGAACTGGAAGTGACGCTGACCTTTGAACTGGAACGCCGCCTCATGACGGTGCGGGACGTGGAGACGCTCGCCGCCGGCTATACCTTTGCGTTCGGCGGCGATGCGCTCGCCCCGGTCACGCTGTACGCCAACGGCAAATCCATCGGCAAGGGGCGACTGGTGGATCTGAACGGGACGCTCGGCGTGCAGGTCGTCAGCCTCGGCAAGGCGGGAGAATAGGCATGACGGGCGTGAATCCGTTGTATTTCATTGCGGGCATGGCGCTGTTGGGCCTTGCCCCGTTTTTCCTGATGATGGTCACGTCCTACGTGAAGATCGTTGTGGTCACGTCGCTCGTGCGCAACGCCCTCGGCGTGCAGCAGGTTCCGCCCGCGATGGTCATGAACGGCCTTGCCATCATCTTGAGCCTGTTCATCATGGCCCCCATGATGAGTACGATGGACATCGCCGGGAAACTCCAGATCAGCGCGGATCCTTCGCCGAAGGAAGTCATCGGTATCGTCGACAAGCTGTCGCCGCCGCTGCGCAAGTTCCTCTCGGACAATACGGAGGACGGCGTGCTCCGGGCCTTCATGAGCACGGCGAAACGCATCTGGCCCAAGGAACAGCATGATCGGATTTCCAAAGACAACCTGCTGATCCTCGTGCCCGCGTTCACCATTTCCGAATTGACCAAGGCGTTTCAGGTGGGGTTCCTGCTGTATCTGCCGTTTATCGCCATCGACCTCATCATCTCCAACATCCTGTTGGCGATGGGCATGATGATGGTATCCCCCATGACCATTTCCCTGCCCTTCAAACTCCTGCTTTTCGTGACCCTTGACGGGTGGCTCAAGATCAGTCAAGGATTGCTCTTAAGCTATAAATAGCAACAACATCAGGAAGAATACGTATGCAAGTCGTTACATCGGAACAGGGCTGCGTCAGCATCATTGCGCTTACCGGAAGGATTGACGCAACCACGGCGAACGTTTTTGAAACCTCCTGCCGCGAGCTTTTGGATTCCGGGGCCAAAAGGGTCGTGGTGGATCTTGGCGGCGTCGAATACATCAGTTCGGCAGGGTTGCGGGTCATTTTGACGATGGTCAAGGCGAGCAAGTCCGCCGCGGCGACGCTGGCGTTTTGCTCCATGCAGTCGATGGTGGCGGAAGTTTTCAAGATTTCGGGGTTCAGCTCGATGCTTCCCATCTACGCCACGCGCGACGAGGCCGTCAGCGCCCTTTCCTGAGGAGGCGATCATGGCGACGCTCAGCGTTCCGGCCAGCCTTGAGCAGTTGGCGAATGTCAATACCTTTATCCACGAGGCCATCCCTCCCGCATACAGGCCGCTGATCCCGCAGGTGGAGCTTGCCGCTGAGGAGCTTTTGGTCAACGTATTCAGCTATGCCTACCCGGATGCCCCCGGCGAAGCGCAGGTCGCCTGCCGGGAAGTGAGGCTCGACAACGTGCCGTACTTCTGCTTTAAGGTGCAGGACTGGGGCGCGCCTTTCGATCCTTTCCTTGAGGCGCCGGTTCCAGATGTGTCGCTCGGCGTGGACGAGCGCCCCGTGGGTGGGCTCGGCATCCATTTGATCAAGTCCGTAGTGGCCCACTATACCTATGCCTACTGCGAACAGTCGAATATCATTGAACTTTATTTCGCGTTGCCAGAGTGATCCGTGTCCTGAGTTTTTGTTTGGCGGCGGGGATGGTCGTGTCCGGCACGGCTTCGGCGGGCGTCATCCTGCATGAGGAGCGTTCGACGGACGAGCGTCCGGCCCAACGCCTGCGCCCCGTGAATCCCGGCACCCAATCCGAAAGCCCCCTGCCGCCGCGTCCCTCCATCCCTACGGAAAACCTGCTCGACCAGATGGACATTTACGCGCTGTCGCCCCATGCGGCGGCGCTGTCCCTGCCGCGCATGGTGTCGCCTCAACTGGTTCTCCGCGCCCATGCCGGAAAAGGGGCGCTCCCCC
The DNA here is from genome assembly GCF_057864385.1 of Bilophila sp. Taxonomy (NCBI): domain Bacteria; kingdom Pseudomonadati; phylum Thermodesulfobacteriota; class Desulfovibrionia; order Desulfovibrionales; family Desulfovibrionaceae; genus Bilophila; species Bilophila sp. The sequence continues at coordinate 82,640 of NZ_DBMAFI010000014.1, forward strand.
CGCCCGCCGTCTGGCGGGATCTCGTAGCCAAGGCCAGCGAGCGATACGGGCTCGATCCCCGTCTTATCGCGGCGGTGATCAAGGTGGAGTCCAATTTTGAAAATATCGCCGAATCCGGGAAAGGCGCGCAGGGGCTCATGCAGCTTATGCCGGAGACGCAACAGGTGCTCGGCGTCATCGATCCTTTCGATCCTGAGGCCAACGTGGACGCCGGGAGCCGTTACCTTCGCCAGCAGCTTGACCGTTTCGGCAGGCTCGATCTCGCACTCGCCGCCTACAATGCCGGGCCGGGCAACGTCCTGCGCTATGGGGGCATCCCGCCTTTCGCCGAAACCCAAGCCTATGTAAGCAAGGTGCTGTCTCTGCTGGGAACCGGATCGGAGCAGGGCAAATAAGCCTGAAAAGGATGTTTCCCATCATGGGGCGTACAAAGCCCCTTTTCATAGCCCGCCGCGCAACTTTTGCCTGTCCCCCTGCGCCAGTTCGCTTTTGAAAAACTCCCTCCTTTCGCTCCTGAGGCCAACGTGGACGCCGGGAGCCGCTACCTGCGCCAGCAGCTTGACCGTTTCGGCAGGCTCGATCTCGCACTCGCCGCCTACAACGCCGGGCCGGGCAACGTCCTGCGCTACGGGGGCATCCCGCCTTTCGCCGAAACCCAAGCCTATGTAAGCAAGGTGCTGTCTCTGCTGGGAACCGGAGCGGAGCAGGGCAAATAAGCTTGAAAGGGATGTTTTCCATCATGGGCGTACAAAGCCTCTTCTCATAGCCCGCCGCGTAACTTTTGCCTGTCCCCTTGCGTCAGTCCGTTTTTGAAAAACTCCCTCCGTTCCCGTTTCTTCTTTCTCAAAAGATCCGCTATCGGAGGTGTTCACTTTTGCAATGAAAACCGCATTTCAACCATCTGAAATTCAAAATAAATTTTTTAGAAAATCATCGAAAAGGCGAATGTTTCGTCATCGCAACCCATTGACGCTTAGCCCAATCATAGGGCGTGGCTGTTTTTTATATGGCTCTGCCATAGTATGTGGTTGTTTCATCTCCACAGTGCGGTGAAAAATACAGCCTTTTTCTCCGGTTTTCCCCTTGGCGGGATCCACGGCTAAGGCATTTTTCCGATTATCCCTTTGGAACTTCAAGGAAAAAAGCACCAACCGTTTTCTATAACACAGCCTTTTTTATATGGCTCTGTCATAGTACACGGTTGTTTTGTTTTAGCAATATATTGAAAATATATACTTTTTCTCCAATTTTTCCGCTGGTGGGCTCTGTGATTGGGGATTTTATTGGTTATTTCTTTGGAATTTCAAGGAAATAAAGTATCAACCGTTTTCTATGACACAGCCTTTTATATTCACAATATACTGAAACTATAGATTTTTGTCCGTTTTTTCGCTGGCGGATTCCATAGCTGTGGCGCTTTGTCGGTGATCCCTTTGAAACCTTAAGAAAGCATCAACCGTTTACAGTAATATAGACTGACATTTTTGGCTGTGTCATAGGAAACGGTTGATGCTTTCTTGAAGCTCAAAAGGAATAACCAATAAAATATCTCAACCATAGAGCCCTCCAACAGAAAACTTGGAGAAAAAGGCTGTATTTTCACCATACTGTAGAGATAAAACAAGGTTGTATCGCCGTTTTTATATGTAACTATTGAAAATAATCTTTTTATGGTTTAAAATGGTTAAATAATTTCAATGGATTATATCTAATTAGCGACATGGCCACCACATTCCATGACAGAGCCATGTTTTTTCTTGAAATCCCCAATAAAGAATCAATGGCATGGTTCGGTCAAGGAGCCTTATAATAAAGATATTATATATTCACCGCATGGTATGAATATGCCAATCATATCCTGTGAAAGAGCCTTCCCCAAAAAGCAGACAGAATACACAAAGAAAATCCCTCGCCGCACGGAAAAGCCGCCGCGAGGGATTCCATAAGAGTGAAAGTCTTTGGTGGAGGAGGGGAGGGGCGTGGGGAGGGGAGGAGGGCCCTTTCTCCAGAAAGG
>NZ_DBMAFI010000015.1:0-80737 GCF_057864385.1 Bilophila sp.
AACCAGCAAAATGCCTTAGCCATAGGTTTCGCCAAGGGGAAAACTGGAGAAAAAGGCTGTATTTTCACCACACTGTGGGATGAAACAACCGCATACTATGACAGGGCCAAATTATTTAACTGTTTTTTAAAGCTATAAAATATTATTTTTAATAATTTCAAATAATTATATTCAAAATAACGATACGGCCTAAGCCATTCAAAGGTGATTGTCCCGGTTTCCGCTTGCATGTTCAACAAAACAAGAGGGTACCGTCCTTTGAATACTTCCGATTTCTTATTCTATATACATTACAATTGGTTGTTAAGATACGATCATTTGACGCAGCGTCTTTGAGAAGAAAGGCCGTTTCATGGCAGACGATAGGTGCTTTACTCTAGGCTGTGCCGTTATTTTGAATATAATTATTTGAAATTATTGAAAATATTTTTTTGTGATTTTGAAAGATAGTTAACTAACTTCAATATATCATATATAATTGGCGACACGGCCTAATCCCTTATTTATTGAAGCTGCTCCGTCATTGCATTGGATTGGTGTAATTTTAGAACCATTGCCTTCATTGCGTTTTTTAAGGTACTTGCCGAAGATTTCTGTGGCAAAAAATGCTTGTCGGCACTTATTTTGAATTGCATAAAATGAACATCGAGCTTTCACTATGATGGAGCCATTGCTTGTTTCAAGCGATAACGGATGAAAGGTTTCGCTATAGCTCCCGCCAGCGGGAAATTGGAGAAAAAGGCTATATCTCCACTCCAGCGTGGAGATGAAACAACCATATACTGCGGCAAGGCTCAAAAAAGCCCCGAACCATAAAGGTTCGGGGCTTGCTTTTTGCTGAGATGCCGGGAGACGCCCTGTAGAGGGACGGCTTCCCGTGCGGCCCGTCCCGCCATCGACCCTTATAAAAGTTTTAGGGGGATAGGGGAGGGGTTCGGGGAGGGGAAAGGGAGCCCTTTTTCAAAAGGGGCCCTTTCCCCTCCCCGATTCACTCATCTACACATTCTCAACCTGCTGGATGCCGTCGAGCTTCCATGTGCCGTCGCCGGAGGCGGGGCGGACGAAATGCCAGATTTCGCGGACGTCGATGGGCGCTTCCTGCGAGGGGTCTTCGCGAAGCAGGACGTTGAAATAGACCTGCGCGATCTGCTCGTTGCCGATGGTGTCCACGGAGAGGAGCGAGGCGTTCACAAGCATGATCTCGGTGTTGCCGGGGGTCTTGTCCTCGGCGGCCTGCTGCTGGATCTCCTTCTGGAACGCGGGGGTGGAGAACTGGGCGATGTCGGAGAGATCGCGCTTGTCCCACGCGCTGTTCAGACGGGTATAGGCGGCCTTCGCGCCGCGAAGGAACTCTTCTTCATCGAATCCGGCGGGCTTCTTGGGCTCGTCCTGATACAGGGGCTGCTGACCGGAAGAAGGGGCAGTCAGCGCATCCCAGTCAAAGCCGCCCTTGCCGCTTTGGGGAGCCGCCGTGCGCTGATGCGTCGAATCGGAGTCGGGCGTGCTGCGGAGCGAGTCGAAACCGCCCGCATTGGGCTGTCCGGCGCCCTGCGTCGCGGCGCGGCGTCTGCTGAAGAACTTGAACGCAAGGAAAAGGAGGCCGCCGATCAGGATGATATCGAGGAAGCCGCCGCCATTGAAGCCGCCGCCGAAGAGCAGCGAACCGAGCAGGCTGCCGGCGAGAAGGCCGCCGAGCATACCGCCCATGCCTCCGAAGAGACCACGGCTCGGAGCGGCGGAATTGGCCATCTGCTGGCTCTGGCGGTTGGTCTGCTGGTTGAATGAGGAGGAAGGATTAGAGGGCAGCGGTTTCGTGTAGGGCTGGCTCATGGACGGGCGTCCGCCGAAGGAACGGCCACCGCCGATACGGGCGGCATCGGCCTCACCATAGGCGAAAGCCAGCATGACCAGAACCAGTACGGTGCTGAGACAGGCATAAAACGACTTGGGCATGATGTGTCCTCTGGATGGTTGGGCAGGCGTTTCCTGCCGCTGGTTTGGGTGTTGCAGTATATAGGGTAAGGACGAAGTGGGAAAAAAGCAAGCCCGGCACGTCCTTGTTGGGAAACGCAGCCGGGCTTTCTCATCCGTTCGGCGCATCAGGGCCGCATCCACTGGGCGGCGGAGGCGGCAAGGGCCTGCATGTCGTTGATGAGTTTGCTGGTGTGGTATCCGTCGGCCGCGGCATGATGGACGGAAACCGAGATCGGCAGAAGCGTGTCCGCCCCCTGCGCAAAGTACTTGCCGAAGGTGATGATGGGCGGCAGGAAGGGCGGTTCCGCGGCCTGCACATGGGCCATGCCGGTAAAACTCAGCCACGGCAGCGCGGACATGGGGCAGCAGTTGGCCGGCCTGCCCGGTTTGGCCCGGACGCCTTTGACATCTTTGTAGGTTTCCATGTCGCTCAGGACGTTTTGGTAGAAAACGGGAAACGATTCGTCGTACTCGCTCCAGACGTCCGAAAACGTTTTGTCGTCGTCATGGAAGATCGTATAGGACGGGTTGATGAAATCCCAGTAGCCGGGCGCGCCGTGCTCGTTGAAGCCCATGCGGAATTCCCGGTTCGCATTGACGGCCCGTGCCGCGATATAGAGCAGGAGCGGGTAAAAGCGCAGCCCAAGGGACTTGCCGCGTTCGCGCAGGGTGGTGACGGTCAGGTGGGCGGTCAGGTCATAGCGGCATTTCACTGTGCGGATGTAGTACTCGAAATGCCCGCTGCGGGGCCATGCCGCCCGGTCGAACAGGTGGAACGAGGCCTCGCGCATGGCTTATTTCTTTCCCGGAGCCGCTTTAGGGCAGTTGTTCATATAGACCCAGAAAATGGTCTTGATTTCCAGAGGCTTTTGCTTGCCCTCCGGATCTTGGAGGGGATCGCCTGCCATGCTGGCCGAGAAGGCCCACCAGCCGGGGAGCGGACAGACAAACGTAAAGACGCCTTGGCTGTCCGCTTTGACCTGCTGCGTGTCGCCGAAGGCGGAAATGGGCTGCGGCGTGGGCTGTTTATCCTGCTTTTTCGCCTTGGGCTGGGCCTTGCCGTCCTGCGGCGGCGCGTTGGGATCTTCCGGCTGGGTGACGTTGGGCTTGATCGCCGGATCGAGCCGGGCCACGTCGATGAGCGCACCGGGGATGGGCTTGCCGTCAAAGAGGGCCTGCCCGGAGAAGGCCATGCCTGAACACAGGCCGAAGGGACGGCTCAGGGGCGAGATTTCAAAGCTGATGTTGGCGGGCTTGTCCCATCCTTCGGCGGAGCCGTAGGCCGGGATCTGCACCTTGGTGACATACTGGACGAACTTGTCCTGTTCGGGGACCCAGCCCGCCTTGGTCTGCATGACGAGCTGGTAGACGCCGGGGTGGGGCAGGGAGATGTTCGTTGTCCATGCGCGGGCGCCGTAGGCGACGGCTTCGTCGAGGACGGAAAGGTGCTCGCTCCGATCCAAGGTGTCGCCGCTGTAGCGCAGTGCGGTGAAGACTTGCGGGCGTTCGATGGGGATGCCCGCGCCCGTTGCCGGATCGACGGCGCAGATGACGAGGTTGAGGGATGTTTTTTCCGGGTCGTCAACAATGGGGCTGTCGGGAAGGAGCAGGCCGAAACCGGCATGGGCCGGAGCGGCCAGAAGCATGGCCAGCCCGATGGTCATCAGGATACGTCCGAACATGAAAGGCCTCCGCAGTCGGGGTTTTCATCTGTTTTGGGGGAGCGGCTCGTGTGGGGAGCTCCAGTTGTATTGGAAATCGTGTTTTTCGCGCGGCGTTCTGGCGACGACGGCCACATCCACGGCGGCGGCCCCGGCATGCGGATCGAGCAGGGCGAGGGCGGCTCGGCGCAAGGTCGTGCCGGTCGTGTAGGTGTCGTCGACGAGCAGGATACGCTTGCCCCGGACTTCCGGGAGGGAGAGGAACGCGCCCTTGAGGTTGGCGGCGCGTTCGGCTTCGCTCAGGCCCACCTGATGCCGCGTGGGGTGCCGGCGGAGCAGCAGATCGGGCATAAGCGGCACGCCGAGGGCGTCGGACAGGGGGCGGGCCAGCTCCTGGCACTGGTTGAATCCGCGCTCGCGCAGCCGGGTGGAGTGCAGGGGGACGGGGACAATGGCGTCGGGCTTGGGCAGATCCTTACAGGAAAGGGCGAGGAACCGTCCGAGCAGGTGCAGCACCGCGGGGTCGGCGCCGAACTTGCCGCGCAGGAGAAGCGTTTTCAGCGCGCCGCTGTATGCGCCGTAGAAGCGGAAATGTTCCCACGGCGGCGGCGTTTTTCGGCATGCCTCGCACAGGGCGGGCTCGGAATCCGGGAAGGGGCGGAGCTCGCCGCATGAGGGGCAGTACCCTCCCTTGCGGGGACGGAGCAGGGCCCGGCAGGCCGGGCAGAGGGGGATCCGCATGCGTTGCCCGCTGCCGCCATCGGCGGGGAGTTCCCCCCCGCTCAGCGGGGAAAAGGGGATATGGCACAGGATGCAGCGCCGCTCGTCCAGCGAAGTGGCGTGGAGCAGATCCCGTAACGGCTGGAGGAAACGAAAACTTCGTTCATTCATGATGCAAACGTGTGGCCTGTTCGGCGGCTTCGAGCCCGAATCGTTCAATCTGGGCAATAAGATGTGGATGCAAAAGATCGTCGGGCCGCTCCACGCCGCGCAAAAGCAGCGGCTCGTGCAGGCTGAACCCCAGCGTATCCAAAAAACAGCGCAGGATGAGGAGGTTGGCCTCAAAGAGCCTGTCGCCCCGCGTACGCGCCGCGCAAAGGACGGCATGGGCGGGGCGGCGCGGCGTGGGCGTTCTCTGCCGCTCCCAAAAAAGCTGTGCCCGGTCGATGAAGCCCTTGAGCTGTGCCGGGGGGCCATAAAAATAGACGGGGATGCTCAGGATGAGGCAGTCCGCGCGTTCCATCCGCCGGAACAGCCCGGCGGCGCCGTCCCCGTCAAAGGCGCAGCGCCCCAGATGTGAGGAGCAATAGCCGCAGCCGATGCAGGGATGGATCGTGTAGTCCCTGAGGCTGATGCGGTCGACGGCCGCACCGCGCGACAAAAGGGCCTGTTCCAGCAGGCGGGCGGCGGCATCGGTGCTGCCGTTGGGGTGCGGGCTGCAGGCCAGAAGGCAAACGTGCGTCGCTTGTTCGGGAGGGTCCTGTTCGGCGCGGGAAGGGAAGGGCGATTCCATGAATCCTCCTTTTGTCGGGCGGAGAACACGTCTGTGCCGGAACGCCGGAGAAAGGCTGGTTTGAAACCATTCTCCCCGACAGGGAGGATGTCAATGATTTCCGGGCGGAACGCTCCGGCCCGGAATTGGGGCCGGAGCGGAGGCTTCTAGTCGGAGAAAACCCATTCGAGGATGGCTTTCTGGGCGTGCAGGCGGTTTTCCGCTTCGTCCCAGACGATGGAGGCTTCGCTTTCCATGACCTCGTCGGTCACTTCCTCGCCGCGATGGGCGGGCAGGCAGTGCAGGAACTTGACGCCGGGGGCGGCGAGGCTCATGAGTTCGCTGTCCACGCAGAAGCCCTTGAAGGCTTCCTCACGCTTTTTCTGTTCGCTTTCCTGTCCCATGGAGGCCCACACGTCGGCATAGATGTAGTTCGCGCCGTCGACGGCGAGCTTGGGATCGTGGGTCAGGAAGATCTTCGCGCCGGACTGGAGCGCAAGGGAGAGGAGCTGCTGATCGGGCTCATAGCCGGGGGCGATGGCCATGTTGAGCTGGAACGGGAAGTACATGGCGGCTTCGATCCACGAGTTGGCCATGTTGTTGCCGTCGCCCACCCACGCTACGGTGACTTTGGAGAAGTCGGGGGTACGCTCGTAGATGGTCAGGAGATCCGCCATGAGCTGGCAGGGATGGCCCTGATCGGTGAGGGCGTTGACCACCGGGAGGGAGCCGTATTCGGCGAGTTCGTCGAGCTTTTCCTGCCCGAACGTGCGGACGATGAGGCAGTCCACGTAGCGGGAGAGCACGCGGGCGGTGTCGCGCAGGGGCTCGGAGCGGCCGAGCTGGCTTTCGGCGGGGGTCATGAAGATGGTCGTGCCGCCGAGCTGGCGGACGGCGACGTCGAAGGAGACGCGCGTGCGCGTGGAGGCTTTTTCAAAAATGAGCGCAGCAACCTTGCCGTCCATGCAGTGACCGCGATAGTTGGTCTCTTTCATTTCCTTGGCACGGCGGATGATTTCCCATGCCCCGCTGTGTCCGAGGTCGCGGATTCTCATGAAATGCTTTGGCATGACGTTCTCCTGTATGGACGCTTTGGAAAAAGTGAAAAGGTGATGCCCGGCGGGCGGAAATCGACTTTGCGAACACATTTTTTTAGAATCAATCGCACTAAAAGTAAAGGATGGGCAGGCTGTGAAAGGGATTCATCTTGATCCGCACCGCAGGTACCGGGAGCGGTGCGCCCCGCGCGAGGGCGAATGCGGGTTCCAGATCGTGATCGGGGAGACGGATCTGCGGGTGACGGCGGTGTCGCCCCTGCCGGAAGGCTTCAAGGACGCCTTGGCTGCCCGCGTGCGTGCCCTGCGCGGCGAACTGGAGGCGTGGATCGTGCTGCATCCCGAATTCCGGCACAGCCTTGTGCCCGTTCCGCTGTCCTGTCCCGTGCCTCCCCCCGAAATCGTCCGGCGCATGGCGGAGGCTTCGGCCATTGCCGGTGTGGGGCCGTTCGCGGCGGTGGCGGGAACCATCGCGCAGATGGCGGCGGAATCGCTTTCGGAACGCTCCCCGGATCTCATTATAGAGAACGGAGGTGACATTTTTATGTACTCGCGGCGCGATCGTGTGGTGGGGCTGCTTCCCGACCCTGCGTCCGGGGTGCTCATCGGGCTGAACGTGGCGGCGTCGGCGTGCCCGCTGGCCTTGTGCGCGTCTTCCGCAACCATCGGGCATTCCCTGAGCTTCGGGCAGGGCGAGCTGGTGCTCGTGCGCTCCCCGGACGGGGCGCTGGCGGACGCGCTGGCGACGGCGCTGTGCAACCGGCTGCAAGGCCCCGGCGACGTCAAGGCCGTGGTGGACTATGCCCGGCGTTTCGTGAAGCATGGCCTGACCGGGATTTTCGCCCAGTGCGGGGGGGCCGTCGGCGTCTGGGGCGACATGGAGCTGACGGCGGTGGAACACAATGCTTGAGGTGGAACATCGGTGCTGAAAGGGAAAGCGTTTCCGAGGGAAGGGGGCCGCACGCCTTTCCCGTCCGCCCCCAAAAACGCCGGTGCGGGGCTCCGCCTTTTCCAGCGGCTTTGCGGGCTGAACCCCTGCTTGCCTTTTCCGGCACAGGCACTTTTGCCATGAACCGCATCCCAAAGCTGAAATGTTCCAATATGTGGGTATGGGAAGAGGCATGCACACCATCGAGCAAGATCGGCTGAGCCAAGGCCGCCGGAACAGGCCGGGAAGGGCCATGCACACCATTACGCAGCTTGCGCCTGAAGACATCCCCGCAGCGGCGGAGGTCATCCGGCAGGCGTTCGCCACCGTCGCCGAGGCTTTTGACCTCACGGAAGAGAACTGCCCCACAAGCGGAGCCTTCCTGCGGGATGCGGCGCTGGCCGAGGAGCTGGATCGGGGGGCCGTCCTGTACGGCCTGTCCGATGGGGACGGGCTTTCCGGCTGCATGTCCCTCAAGCGGAAAGACGGGGCGACGTTTTATCTTGAAAAGCTGGCCGTGGCCCCGTGGAGCCGGAACCGGGGATACGGCGGGGCGTTGGTGGCGCACGCCGTGGAGGAAGTGCGGCGGGCCGGAGGCGGGACGATCCGCATCGGGGCCATGTACGAAAACAGGGAATTGGTGCGCTGGTATGGGCGGCAGGGGTTCGGCATTACGGGAACCCGGAAGTTCGCGCACCTGCCGTTCGTGGTGTGTTTTATGGAACGGCGCGTATGACAGCGTGATTTCGGCAAGCGTTCTCCCGGTTGCCACGCTGGGGAGTCGGGAATGGCAAGGCGCATGGAAGCATGCAGGGGATATTCATCTTTTCGATGGTTTATAAAAATATTTTAAATTTCATATAGTTGAATCCAGATTTCATTGAAAGGTGAATGCCCTGAGTGCGGCGGCCTCTTGAAAAGGTATGTCCGTTCATGAAAAGCGGCAAATCAATAGGGCTGCGAAACTTAGGGAGATTAAGGGGCGGCATCAGGAGGGGCGTTAGAAAGATTGTTCAAGCGTTCAATCTGGACGATTGACCCCCTCTCAAAGGGGACGTACAAGATTTTCATGAGAACTGAACATCCAAATACTTCCTGCGATGTGGAACGTCCCGTCGTCTCCCTGCGAACCGTCATCATCGCCGTGGGGGCCGCCCAATTCATGCTCCCGTTCATGCTGTCCGGCGCGGGGCCGCTGCTGCCCGCCATCGGGCGGGATCTGCACGCCAGCGCCATGCAGTTGAGCCTCATCAACGCGGCCTATACGTTGTCGCTGGCGATTTTCCATCTGGTGGCGGGCCGGGTGGGGGACATGATCGGGCGCAAGAGGCTTTTCCTCAGCGGCCTGTCGCTGTTCGTCGTGATGTCGGCCCTGCTGCCGTTCGTGACGGACATTTGGCTGTTCCTGTGCTGCCGTTTCGTGCAGGCGATGGGCACCGCCATCATGAACACCTGCGCGCTGGCGATCCTGGTGAGCTGTGCGCCGCCGGAACGGCTCGGCAGGGTGCTCGGGCTCACCTCCATCGGCGTGTACAGCGGCCTGTCGCTCGGCCCCGGCCTGTCCGGCCTCCTCGGCACGGCCCTCGGCTGGCAGTTCCTCTTTTTCAGCGTGGTCCCCATCGGGATCATCGCGTGGCTGCTCATGTACTGCAACGTCCGCTGCGACTGGAAGGACGCTCCGGACGATCCTTTCGACTGGAAGGGGAGCCTCTTCTACACGCTCGCCGTCAGCTCGTTGTCCATCGGGGCCATCTGGCTCTTTTCCGGCGCGTGGGCGGGCGTCCTGTTCGCCTTGGGGGTAGTGTTCCTCGGCCTGTTCCTGTGGGAGGAGCGCCGCTCGCACCACCCCATTCTGGACGTCGCGTTTCTCGTGAGGAACAAGGCGTTCGCCCTGAGCACGCTGGCCTCCTTCATCAATTATAGTTCCATTTTTGGGGTGACCTTCTATTTTAGCCTGTATCTCCAAGGCGTCCACGGGCTGTCCTTGCTCGAAACCGGGCTGCTTTTGTCGGCGCAGCCCGCCGTTCAGGTGTTTATTTCGCCGTTCGGCGGGCGCATGGCGGACAGGCACGGCGCGGACGTCATCGCCACGCTCGGCATCGCGGTGTGCGGCGTCGGCCTGCTGGTGGCATCTTCCCTCGACGGGGCGTCGCCGCTGTGGGTGGTCACGCTGGTTCAGCTTGTGATAGGTTCGGGCACCGCGCTGTTCGCGTCTCCGAACACCAGCGCAATCATGACCAGCGTGGACGAGGCCCACATGGGGCAGGCATCGGGGCTGGTGGGGACGGCCCGCACGCTCGGGACGCTGTCGAGCATGGTCATCATTTCCCTGACCATGAACGCCTATCTGGGCGACGAGGCGCTCGGCCCGAACAACATCCCGGAATTTTTGGAAGCGATGCACGTCAATTTCGCCCTGTTCGGGATACTCAACCTGCTCGGCATCTTCTGTTCGCTCGGAAGGATGGGCGGCCGCGTCAGGCGTCTTTCGCATCGGCTGCTCCATCCGTGGAATCATCATTAAGACAGGTCGGTTATGACAAAGACACTTCTTCTGGATTGCGGCAGCGGCGGCAGGGCTTCCCAGCGGCTCATCAACGAACTTTTTCTCGAACAGTTCGACAATCCCATACTTCGGACGCTGGACGACGCCGCCAGGCTGGAACTTTCCGGCCCCATCGCCATGAGTACGGACGGGTATACCGTCACCCCGCTGTTCTTCCCCGGCGGCAACATCGGCACGCTGGCGGTGCATGGCACGGTCAACGACGTGTCCATGCTCGGCGCGCGGCCCAGATACCTGACCTGCAGCTTCATCCTTGAGGAGGGCCTCGATCTCGATCTGCTGCGCAAGGTGGTGGAAAGCATGGCGGAGGCGGCCCGCAGCGCCGGGGTGCTCATCGTGTCCGGCGACACCAAGGTCGTGCCGCGCGGGGCCTGCGACAAGCTGTTCATCACTACGGCGGGCGTAGGCGAAATCCTTGCGGATCCGTCGCCGTCCGGCAGCGGCGCCAAGCCCGGCGACGCCATTTTGGTAAGCGGGGCCGTGGGCGATCACGGGCTTGCCGTGCTCGGGCAGCGCGACAGCCTTTCGTTCCTGCAGGGCGTCGAGAGCGACAGCGCCGCGCTCAACAAGATGGTGGAGCGCCTGATGCTTGAGGTTGGGGACATCCATGTGCTGCGCGATCCCACGCGCGGCGGGTTGGCGACCACGCTGAACGAGATCGCCGGGCAGTCCGGGGTGGTTTGTTCCATTGAGGAGGCCGCGATCCCGATCCACGATGCGGTGCGTTCCGGCTGCGACGTGCTCGGCCTTGATCCCCTGTATCTCGCCAACGAGGGCAAGATGCTGTGTTTTGTGCCGGAAGCCAAGGCGCAGGCCGCGCTCGACGTGCTCCGCTCCGAGCCGCAGGGCCGCGAGGCCGCCCGCATCGGCACCGTGCTCGAAGCCGCGGCCCCGTCCCGTCCCGGTCAGGTCGTGCTCCAGACGCCCATCGGAGGCCGCCGCCTGCTGTCCATGCTCGAAGGCGACCAGTTGCCGAGGATTTGTTAGGAAAGTTGGGATGGTGGGATGATGTGGGGAGGGGAGAAGGAACTTTTCTGAAGAAAAGCTTCCTTCTCCCCTCCCCACACCCCTCCCCTCATCTTCCAAAGACTTTTGTAACCGGCGTCAGGCGCGGCGTTGTATGCCGGGCGGGGCCGGGATGAAGGGATGCGGCAGCGGGGCTGCCATTTTATGCAGTGAATTTCAGGCGTCGGCGTGGCCTTTGGTAGTTCGGCTTTACACCCTCGCGTACTGCCTCATCTTCCAAAGGCTTTTGTAATCGGCGTCAGATGCGGCGTTGTATGCCGGGCAGGGTTGGATGAAGGGATGCGGCAGCGGGGCTGCCATTTTATGCAGTGAATTTCAGGCGTCGGCGTGGCCTTTGATAGTTTGGCTTCACACCCTCGCGTACTGCCTCATCTTCCAAAGGCTTTTGTAACCGGCGTCAGGCGCGGCGTTGTATGCCGGGCGGAGCCGGATGAAGGGATGCGGCAGCGGGGCTGCCGTTTTATGCAGTGAATTTCAGGCGTCGGCGTGGCCTTTGGTAGTTTGGCTTCACACCCTCGCGTACTGCCTCATCTTCCAAAGACTTTTGTAATCGGCGTCAGATGCGGCGTTGTATATCGGGCAAGGCCGGATGAAAAAACGTTGATGTCTGCGGGGCTCACGGGCGGAGTGCGGGGGCTGCGCTGATTCGCCCCTGAACTCCTTTCGTGCAGCCTCCCCACCCGTCGAAGTTTTTGCGGGAGGGGGTACGGGGGAGGGCGCTTTTTTCAAAAAGCGTCCTCCCCCGATTCATCCCTCTCCACGATACGAGGCTCTGGAAACGCGAGGGCGCAGGCAAGGCGTGGGAGGGCTTGGGGAAGGCGTTTTTTCCTGTGGAAAGGCGGCCTTCCCTTTCTGTTATAAAGAAACCCCTGTCGTCGTCATTTGCCAATCGGTGAAGCATGTCTTATTAGTTGAGGGATGCGGTACTCGCCGTGTATCCTCTTTTTTGGGAGTTTTCATGATAGGTTTCCTCGTACGCAAGATTTTCGGTAGTAAAAACGATCGTTTTCTGAAAAAACTCAGGCCGCTGGTGGCTAAAATCAATGCGCTTGAGCCCGAAATGCAGGCCCTTGCGGATGAGGAGCTGCCGCAGCGCCTGGCCGTTTATCGGGAACAGGTGCAAAGCGGGGAAAAGGATCTGGATGCCGTTCTCCCCGAAGTGTTCGCCCTTGTCCGTGAGGCCAGTACCCGTGTGCTCGGCATGCGCCATTATGACGTGCAGTTGCTCGGCGCGATGGCCTTGCACAACGGCAAGATTGCGGAAATGAAAACCGGCGAAGGCAAGACCCTCGTCGCCACCCTCGCCGTCATCCTGAACGCGCTGGAAGGCAAGGGCGTCCACGTCGTTACCGTCAACGACTACCTCGCCAAGCGTGACGCCGAATGGATGGGCCGGCTGTACAACTTCCTCGGCCTTTCCGTGGGCGTCATCGTCGCCGGCCTGAGCGACGAGCAGCGCAAGGAAGCCTACGGCGCGGACATCACCTACGGCACGAACAACGAGTTCGGCTTCGACTACCTGCGCGACAACATGAAGTTCTACGCCGAGCAGTTGGTGCAGCGCGGCCACCATTACGCCATCGTCGACGAAGTGGACTCCATCCTGATCGACGAAGCCCGTACGCCGCTCATCATCTCCGGCGCTTCCGACGAATCCACCGATCTGTATCAGAAGGTGGACGAAGTTGTCCGCACCCTCGAAAAGGAAAAGCACTACACCGTTGACGAGAAGGGCAAAACCGCGTCGCTCACCGATGAAGGCGTGCAGTATGTGGAAGAAAAGCTCGGCGTCGACAACCTGTATGACACCGCCAACATCACGGCGCAGCACCATGTGTTGCAGTCCCTCAAGGCGCACACCGTATTCCGCCGCGACGTCGACTACATCGTGAAGGACGATCAGGTCGTCATCGTCGACGAATTCACGGGCCGCCTCATGGCCGGGCGTCGGTTCAGCGACGGCCTGCATCAGGCCCTTGAAGCCAAGGAACACGTCACCATCGCCGCCGAGAACCAGACCCTCGCCAGCATCACGTTCCAGAACTATTTCCGCATGTACGACAAGCTGTCGGGCATGACCGGCACGGCCGACACCGAAGCCGTGGAGTTCGCCCAGATCTACGGTCTGGAAGTGTCCACCATCCCGCCGAACCGCCCCATGATCCGCAGGGACATGCCTGATCTCATCTACCGGACGCGGCGTGAAAAGATGCAGGCCATCATTCAGGCCATCAAGGAGCTGCACGCCACAGGCCAGCCCGTGCTGGTGGGTACGATTTCCATCGAAACGTCCGAACTCATTTCGCAGCTCCTGAAGCGCGAAGGCGTGCCGCACAGCGTACTCAACGCCAAGCACCACGCGCAGGAAGCCGAAATCGTCGCGCAGGCCGGTCAGGTCGGCAAGGTGACCATCGCCACCAACATGGCGGGGCGCGGTACGGACATCAAACTTGGGGAAGGCGTCGTCGAACTTGGCGGCCTGCACATCCTCGGCACCGAACGCCATGAGAGCCGCCGTATCGACAACCAGTTGCGCGGCCGTTCCGGGCGTCAGGGCGACCCCGGTTCATCCCGCTTCTATCTGTCGCTTGAAGACGATCTGATGCGCCTCTTCGGTTCCGACCGCCTTTCCGGGCTTATGCAGAAGCTTGGGATGCAGGAAGGCGAACCCATTGAGAACAACATGGTTTCCCGCGCCATCGAGAACGCCCAGAAGCGTGTGGAAGGCCATCATTTTGAAATCCGTAAGACCCTGCTGGACTATGACAACGTCATGAACCAGCAGCGTACCGTCATCTACAGCCTGCGCCGGGATCTGATGCGGGAGCCGGATCTTGAGCCCATCCTGAACGAGTATCTGTCCGATCTGCTGGACGATATGTATGACGGGCTCGAAGTTTCCAAGGCCGCGCATGACATCGAGGAAGAAAAGCCCGTGCGCGCCCGTTTGTCCGAGGTCATGAACATTGACCGCGTGCTGCCCGGCGATGCCCCCCTGCCGACCCGTGAAGAGGCGCAGGAGCTGGTGCAGTCCATTTTGGCCCAGTTGAAGGAAGAGGCCGGGCCGCTGTACGCCGACCTGCTGCGCTACTTCCTTCTGGAAGAATTGGATCGCGGCTGGAAGGAGCACCTCCGCAACATGGATTTCCTGCGCGACGGCATCGGCCTGCGCGGTTACGGCCAGCGCGATCCCAAGCTGGAGTACAAGCGCGAAGGCTTCAACATGTTCCAAGAACTGCTCGTGCACATTCGTGAGGGGGCGTTCCGCGCCCTTACCCGCGTACGCGTGGAGCAGCGCCCCGCGGAAGTTGCGGAAGAAGCCGTAGCCGCGCCCGAACCGGAACCGATGTTCCAGCACAAGGAGCAGCCGCAGCAGCTTTCCTATTCCAACGAACCGGAGGAACTGCTTGGGGCCCCCGCTCAGGCCAGGGCCGAGAATAAGCCGGGCCGCAACGATCCTTGTCCCTGCGGCAGCGGCAAGAAGTACAAGAAGTGCTGCGGCGCGAACGAGAAATAGTGAAAGAGCTTTTGGGGAAGGGAGGGCTTTCCGAAAAGGCCCTTCCTTCCCTCGGATTGCCGATGAAGGGCACAGCCCCGAAAAACCTTTTCGCGTACCGGGTTCCCATGCGTGGGGTTCCTGCCGCATGAAAAGGGTGCATGTGCAAACGCCTCCGGTGCTGCCGCGGGAGGCGTTTTTTAGTGGGCGCTGGTAAGGGGGGGCTTGGGAACGCGTGAGATTGTCATGGCTTTTCCAAGGGAGTTCTGAGAAACTGAGTCACCTCCCTGTTGGGATAGAAAAGGAAAAGGACATTGGGGAGGCGGCTGAAGGGCCTCCTTTTTTCTTTGAGCTGTAAAGTGAGGTAGTGATGCGGAACCGTCTGGTGCTGTTGGCGGCTTTGATGTTGTGTCTGTCCGGTGTCGCGGCTGCGGCCCCGGCGGTGGATATTGTGCTGTACCCTTCGAGTGCGCAGGTGCAGGTCGACGATACGCTGGCTGTGGAAAACGGGGCCGTGGCGTTTGTGCTTCCTGCGGGTGCCGACTTGGATTCCCTTGTGATTTCTTTGGATAAAGGCGAGGTCGCCAGCCGCCGGGCAATCCCGGTTCCGATAGCGGACAGTGAGGCCGTAGCGGCGCTGCGTCAGGATTTGGCCGAAGCGCGTGCGCGTGCGGCGGCGCTGGAAGGCGAAGCCGCGGCGGTGGCGGCGCGGATCTCGCTGTGGAGCAAGGGCGCGCTGGCGCAAGAAATTTCGATGGCGGAGATGGAAAAGCTGGATGCGGCTATGCCGGAACGCCTCAAGGCGTTGTATGTGCAGGCCGCCGCGCTGGAGCCGCAGGTCAAGGAAGCGCGGGAAGGCGTGGCGCGCCTTGAGCAGGCCCTGTCCGAATACGGCGATGCTGCGGAGGGCACCCGGATCGAGGCGCAGGTCAACGATCTCTCTGGAACTGTCCGGGTACGCTATTCGTATATGCTGTCCGGGTGCGGCTGGTCTCCGGCCTACCGGTTTGATGCCGCGCCTGAAAAGGGCTTGGTGCGTTTCACGCAGCAGGCGGAAATCCGGCAGGCGACGGGACAGGACTGGAAGGACGTGCATCTTACGCTGGCTTCCTCCGATCCGGGCAGCGGGTTGCAGCCGGGAAGCCTGCCGGAGTGGACGTTGCGGAAGGCGGCAGGTATGCCTCGCGCGTTGGCTGCGGGCCCCGTCATGAAGTCGGCGGCGATGGATGCGGCCCCCAATATGATGAAGGCGGCTCCGTCCATAGATGTCCGTGAAATGGCGACGTTTACGGTGTGGGACTTGGGGGCGCGCACGGTTTCCGCCGGTCGGCCCGTGCTGTTCGAGTTGGCGCGGGGCGGCTGGAAGGCGTCGTTCGTCCGCTTGGCCCGCCCCGGCTACGGCGGCAAGGCGGCGTGGCTGATGGCCGAGGTTCGTTTGCCTGAAGCCGTGGACTGGCCGCATGGCCCGGCGCAGTATTCGGTGGACGGGCTGCCCGTGGGGGTGGGGACGTTTGCGCTGTCGGGGGATCATGAGGATATGTTTTTCGGCAGGGATTCCCGTGTGACGGTGGACATGAAGCAGGATCTCCGTCAGAGCGGCAGCGAGGGCTTTGTGGGCAAGCGTCAGACCCGTGACTGGAAGTGGACGATTGAGGTAACGAACAACCACACGCAGCCCGTTGCCGTGCGCGTGGAAGATCCCGAACCGCAGATCGGCGACAGCGCCATTGAGGTGAAGGTCATCGCCAAGCCCGCCCCGGTTGTGAAGGATCACGTCAATACGTGGAACCTCACCGTGCCCGCTTCCGGCAAGAGCGTCATCGGCTATACCGTCGAAGCCTCCGCGCCTGAGGACATGCGCCTTATCGACGGGAGGTAGGAAAATTGGGGAGGGGGAGGGGAAACTTTCTGAGGAAAGTTTCCCCTCCCCCTCCCCAAACCCCTCCCTCTCCTCTTCAAAGACTTTTGTGTTTATTGAATCCCTGTTTGTAATGTTCCCTGTATATGAAAGCCGTCTGAAAGTTTCGGGCGGCTTTTTTTGAAGCGGGCTGTTTTTAAGAGGGGAGGCTGTTCCAGCGAACATGTTGGTATTTTATTTTTCCTCCCCTCTTCAAGGGCTTTTGTGCTTATTGAATTCTTGTTTGCAATGTTCTCTGTATATGAAAGCCGTCCGAAAGTTTTGGGCGGCTTTTTGAGAAGCGGGCTGTTTTTGAGAGGGAAGGCTGTTCCAGCGTAACATGTTGGTATTTTATTTTTCCTCCCTTCTTCAAGGGCTTTTGTGCTTATTGAATTCTTGTTTGCAATGTTCCCTGTATATGAAAACCGTCCGAAATGTTTCGGGCGGCTTTTTTTGAAGCAGGCTGTTTTTAAGAGGGAAGGCTGTTCCTGCGTAACTTGTTGGTATTTTGTTTTTTGAAATGGAAAATAGAAAAAGAATGGGCCGTCTCGGTCATGGCGTTTTCAGTGGAACAGTATAACAATACGGAATATTCAATATATTATGTGAATAGGTCGATTGTATTTCACGACAAAACTAAAGAAGAAGCTGCCCGAAGTTGATTCGTTTGGCTGTGTTATAGAAAATGGTTGATGCTGTTTTCCTTGAAACTCCAAAGGGATAACCGGAAAATGCCTTAGCCGTGGATCCCGGCAAGGGAAAAACTAGAAAAAAAGCTCTATTTTTCACCGCACCGTGGAGATGAAACGACCACATACTATAACAGAGCCATTCGTTTTTACTTTGTCCAAGACTGTGTCACGGCAGAAGACGGATATTCTATTTCTTGGAGTTCCAAAGAACTGGCCGACAAATACCCCGGCCATAGAGTCAGCCAATGAAAAAACAGAAGAAAAGACTGTGTTTTCACCATGTGGTAGAGATAAAAAGGTCACATCCCATGGCAGTACCTTGTCCAAGCTTTTTAGGTTTGTTTTTATCACACGGACAGTATATTAGGTTGTTTTGCTAATTATGTATAATCTATTGAAATTATGTAATTGTTTTAAGTCGCAAAATATTATTTTAAATAGTTTCAAATAATTATATAAAATAACAACACAGCCTAGAGCGTTTCACGTTGAAAATGCTCTTCCGATTGCGGGAAGCAGGCTGTCGCTGCGAAGGTACAAGTACAATGTTGCGTTGTTCAATGCCGGAGCAAGTGTGTTTTAAACTTTAATATTATAAAATTTTAGGCTCTGTCATAGTGTATAGTTGTTTTATTTCAGCAGCATGATGAAAATAGAGGCTTTTTCTCCAATTTTTCCGCTGACGGATCCCATGATTGGGGCACGTTATTGGTTATTCTTTTGGAATTTCAAGAAATAAAACATCAACCGTTTCCTATGTCACAGCAAATTTTAGAGTTCATTTGCTCCAGCCCTCCGCAGTTCCGGGGGACGTATGCGGACGGGAAACGCTCGGCAGTCCCCGGATCCGCCATCGACCCATACGAAATTCTTTGGGGAGGGAGAGGGGAGGCTTGGAGGGGAGAGGGAGGGGCTTTCTTCAGAAAGGCCCTCCCTCTCCCCTCCAATTCCCTTACCCCACCCTTTTGAACATCTTGTCCAGATCGCTGGTGCCCCATTGCAGGACGCAGGGCCGCCCGTGCGGGCAGAACTGGCGGTTCTCGGTCATGAGCCACTGGGCGATGAGGTTGACCGCTTCATCCGGGGCAAGGGCGTCCCCGGCCTTGATCGCGGCTTTGCAGGCCATTGTAGCCCAGAGCGAATGGAGATCCTCCTTACGCCCGGCGAGTACCTCACGGATGAATTCCCCGGCGGCGGCACGCTCCAGCAAAGGCGGCACGGCACGCACTTCGAGCACGGTTCCGGCTCCCTGCTCCCGCAGCGCCAGTTCAAAGCCGAGCGCGGCGAGGGATTCGTGGAACTCCTGAATACGTTCCCGTTCCGCCGGATGCAGCGTATATTCAAGCGGCAGCACCAAGGGCTGGGACATGCCCGAAAAGCCCCCGGCCTCTATCCGGGACACCAGTACCCGTTCGTGCGCGGCGTGCTGGTCGAGGATCAGCAGGGACGCATTCTCGCGGCTGTTGCGCATATCCCGGAGCAGCAGATACGTCCCGCCGATCTGCCCCATGTACACGTAAGGGCCGACGCGTACTTGGCCTTCGCCGAGCTGCTCGATTTCAGGCTGTTCCGGTTCGGACCGTTTCGGCCCGGAAGGTTTGGCGCGGTCGGCGGCTGGTGCGGCTGACGGCTGCACGGCGGCATACGGCGGGTTTTCCGGCGACGGAGCCGAACCTGCCGTTGGGGGCTGCGGATCCGCGAACGCTTGGGGGGCTTCGTGGAAGGCAGCTGCGGCGGGCTTGTCGGGAGCCATATCCCAAGGAAGCCCTTCCTCGCCGTACAGCAGCGGATCAGGGGCGGAGGCCGGTTCGGAGGATGCCCGCCCCGACACGGGGGGCACGGAGGAAGGCGTTTCCTCGTGATCCGGCGGTATGAGGGGTTGCTGCTGAGGCCGCATGATCCGCTCCCGATCCGCTTCGCCCCAAAAGCCGAGGGGCTTGGGCTCGTACGCAGGGGCATGGCGCGCTTTTTCGCCGGAAGGGGCCGCATCAAGATCGCCCGTGGGAAGGCTGCGGACAACCGCCTCTTCCACGGCCCGGAGTACGGCCCCGAACACGGAACGCTCATCCCGGAAGCGGACTTCAATCTTGGCCGGGTGTACGTTGACGTCCACTTCTTCCGGCGGCAGTTCCATGAACAGGACGATCTGCGGGTATTCCTTGGAGAGGAGGCGCCCCTTGTAGGCCTCGCGGACGGCGCGCAGGATGACCTTGTCGTTGACGGCCCTGCCGTTGACGTAGAGCAGCATCCGGTCGCCGCGCGGCTGGGCCTGTCCGGGCGGTGAGGTCAGCCCGTGGACGCGGATGTCATGGGTGGTACGGTCGAACGGCAGCAGGGTTTCCGTAACGGAGTCGGGCCAGATGACCGAGAGGCGTTCCTGAAGGGACTGCCCGGCGGGGAAGCGCAGGACTTCCCGCGTCCCGGCAAGGAAGATGAAGCCCGCGTCCGTGTGCGTGAGCGCCAGACGGGTGAGGAGTTCCTGCGCGCGCTTCTGTTCGGTCGCGGGCGCTTTCAGAAATTTGAGGCGGGCGGGGATGGTGGCGAAGAGGTCGCGGATTTCGACGACCGTTCCCTTGTGCAGGCCGCTCGGCCCTTGCTGGGCGAGCACGCCGTGTTCCATCTGGATGAAGGCCGCATCGGGATCGGCGTCTTCCGAGGCGCGGAAAGCCGATTCCATGCGGAAGCTGGACACGGAAGCGATGCTCGGCAGGGCTTCGCCGCGGAAACCGAAGGAGCTGATGTGCCAGAGATCGTCCATGCTGGTTATCTTGCTGGTGGCGTGGCGCGTGACGGCCAGCTCCAGCTCGGCGGCGGGGATGCCTACGCCGTTGTCCCTGACCCGGATAAGGCTCTGCCCGCCGTTTTCCAGCGTGACCTCGATCAGCGTTGCCCCGGCGTCGAGGCTGTTTTCCACAAGTTCTTTGACTACGCTCGCGGGGCGCTCCACGACTTCACCCGCTGCGATCTGATTGCGCAGTTCGGGGGAAAGGAGGTGGATGCCGCGGCGTTCGGCAGGTGAACCGCCGTGAGGAGGTGTTTCGTTCATGTCATTTGATATAGTGCCTTGCGGAAAAAGGCGCAAGTGGATACCGTAAGAGAAAGCGGAACGCCGGGCTGCGTTCCGTGGGATGGGGCGTTTTGCCCATACCGCAACAGATGGAGGTTTCCATGCGTCGTCTTTTCTTGTCCGGCCTGATGGTTCTGGCTTTTTCCTTTACCGCGTTCGCCGGTGTGGATGTGAGCAAACTCCAGCTTCCCGGCGACATCACGCAGGCACAGGCCGATACGGTCATCAAGGGCGCCCTCGCCAAAGCCAAAGAGCAGGGCGTGCCCATGAACATTGCCGTCGTGGACGCCGGGGGGAACCTGAAGGCCTTCACGCGCATGGACGGGGCTTTCCTCGGCAGCATCGACGTTTCCATCGGCAAGGCCCGTACAGCCCGCCTGTTCAACATGCCGACCTCCGCCCTCGGCGCGGCTTCGCAGCCTGGCAAGGAGTTGTACGGCATTGAAGTCACCAACAACGGGCTGGTCATTTTCGGCGGCGGCGAACTGCTCAAGAACAAGGACGGCGTCATCGTCGGCGCTATCGGCGTGAGCGGCGGCAGCGTGGCTGAGGATACCAACGTAGCCAAGGCCGGCGTCGCGGCGTTCAAGTAGTCGGTTCCATACAAAAACGGGAAGGGGGCCGGGAATAGGCAGGTGCGCTTGCCGCCCCTCCGCAGCCCTTTTCCTTCAACAGACCTTTTTTCTCTCCGCAGCCGAAATGGAGCCGACAGCCGGAATCCGCCGGGTCGCATTCCATAATGGGGCGGGTAGGTGAAGGTTTTCGGCGGGGTTCCCGTCAGGCAGGGCAAAGGCATGTGGGCCGGAAGGTTCCCATGCCCTTGCCGTTTTTTAGGGCGTTCAATCCGTGCCGTGGATCTTGGCGGCGGTTTCTTCGTCCAGAACCGTGCGGAGTCCGCGCAGGAATCCGTTGCCCTCGAAGTATTCTTTTCCGTAGCCGAAATGGAGCCGATAGCCGGAATCCGCCGGGTCGCATCCCATAATGGGGACGGGTAGGTGAAGGTTTTCGGCGGGTTTCCCGTCAGGCAGGGCAAAGGCATGTAGGCCGGAAGGTTCCCATGCCTTTGCCGTTTTGGGGGCGTTCAATCCGTGCCGTGGATCTTGGCGGCGGTTTTTTCGTCCAGAATCGTGCGGAGTTCACGCAGGAATCCGTTGTCCTCGAAGCATTCTTTTCCATAGCCGAGGTTGAACCGGTAGCCGGAATCCGCCGGGCTGTGTCCCAAATGGGGGCGGA
Organism: Bilophila sp.; assembly: GCF_057864385.1. Classification (NCBI taxonomy): domain Bacteria; kingdom Pseudomonadati; phylum Thermodesulfobacteriota; class Desulfovibrionia; order Desulfovibrionales; family Desulfovibrionaceae; genus Bilophila; species Bilophila sp. Next base: position 21,088 of record NZ_DBMAFI010000015.1, read on the forward strand.
TAAGTGAAGGTTTTCGGCGGGGTTCCCGTCAGGCAGAACAAAGGCATGTGGGCCGGAAGGTTCCCATGCCTTTGCCGTCTTTGGGGCGTTCAATCCGTGCCGTGGATCTTGGCGGCGGTTTCTTCGTCCAGAATCGTGCGGAGTTCACGCAGGAATTCATTGCCCTCGAAGTATTCTTTTCCGTAGCCGAGGTTGAACCAGTAGTCGAAATCCGCCGGGTTGCGCCCCTGATTGTGCTGGATGATGGTTTCCGCCTTGTCCAGCGCCTTGACGAGCCGGGCTTCCGGGGTGGCGTTCGCATTGTATTCACGCCACAGGGCCAGCAAGGATTCGGCTTCCCGTTCGGGGAGCAGGGAAAAGGCCTTGTGTACGGCCCGGCTTTCCTCGTCGTTTTTTTCTTGCGGGTCTGGGCACAGGGCCGCCGAAATATCCCCGCCGTAGAGTTCGCCCATGTCGTGGATGAGGCTCATCATAAGCACTTTTTCCCTGTCCAGTCCGGGAAGGCGTCCCGCTGCGAGCCCGGCGAACAAGGCCAGCCGCCACGAATGTTCAGCCGTGCTTTCCCGCCGTCCGTCGTGTGCCCATGCCGTGCGGGTGACGGCCTTCAGCCGTTCGGCTTCCTTGATGAACCGCAGATAGTGTTCGATGAAGTCCACTGGTGTTTCCTTGGGCGTCCCAGTCAGGCCAGCTCTTTTTTGAGGTAAAGCATGTCCGTGAGGAGAACGCCGTTTTCGTAGATAGGTTCGGGGTAGTTGTCGGTAAAGAACCCGGTGACGGTATGCGAGGGCGTGAAGCCGAGCCGGGTGTAAAAGGCCACGCCGCTGTCTGAGGTTCCCACATACATCATTCGGAAACGTGCCGCATAGTATTTGAACAGGGCCGTCATCAGATGGGTCGCGTGCCCCTGCTTTTGGAATTGGGGATCGGTGGCGAGGTTTTTGAGTTCGCAGGCCGTATCGGAATACGGGGTGACCACAGCCACGCAGACGGGCGCGCCGCCGATGGAGAGGACGTGCATATCCCCGGCTTCCAGATAGCGATCGATCATGGCTTCGCAGGGGTCCGCGAGCAGAAGGAGCGGGAGGTACTGTTTTTTGTCGGCCTTGATGGTCTGGAAGGTGGTCATTGGTGCGCCTCGAAAAAAGGTTGGCGGCATTTCCGCCCGTGAGGAAAAAAGGAAAGCGCCTGCCGTCCCGAAAGGGGCGGCGGGTACGGAAAAGGGGGAGCGGCGTACCGCGCGGGGAAAGCCCGCAGGGTATACCGTCCCCCTCGTTAGGTCGGATGGGGTGCCTTATGCCAGAGCCAGCGAACCTTCGTAGGCGGGCCGCTTTTCGCGGGCCTTGCGGTTTTGGGCCTCTTCAAGGGAGAGGTCGATGAGCTGGAGCGCCCGTTCGCTTTCCGCCTTGCGCAGGAAGGCGTTGTTCAGTTGATGGCCTGAGCAGCAGATTTCAAACTGGCCCTGAATGGGCATGCCGAGCATGGCCATGTCGCCGATGAAGTCCAGCACCTTGTGGCGGACGAATTCGTCCTTGTAGCGAAGCCCCTCAGGATTCATCACGCCGTTGTCGTCGAGCACGACAACGCTTTCCAGGGAGCCGCCGCGGGCGAGGCCGTGGCTGTGCAGATATTCGACATCCTTGAAGAAGCCGAAGGTGCGGGCGTTGGCGACGCGGGCGAATGTTTCCGGGGTGACTTCCATGCTGAAGCGTTCCCGGCCAATGGCCGGATGGGGAAAGTCGATGGTGCAGTCCACGCGGAACCCGGCATAGGGGAGCGCGCGGATATACTTGTTGCCGTCACGCAGCTCCAGAGGGCGGCTGATGCGCATCACCTTGCGGGGCGCGGGCAGCTCACGGATGCCGGCTTCGGCGAACAGCTCCAGAAACGCCGCAGCGGAACCGTCCATAATCGGGATTTCACCGCCTTCGACGCTGATGATCAGGTTGTCGATGCCAAGGCCAAGCACGGAAGCCAGCAGGTGTTCCACCGTGGAGACGGTGGCCCCGTTCGAGCCGAGAGTGGTGGCGAGCACCGTCGTGGCGACGGCTTTGGGGGCGGGACTCACGCGGCGGATGCCATCCGGGGTATGGATGTCAAAGATGATGCCCGTGTTGGCCGAAGCGGGACGAAGGGCAAGGTAAACCTTGTTGCCGCTGTGCAGGCCAATGCCGGAACAAGTAACGACGCGTTGAATAGTAGTCTGGTTCATGGAATCCCTCCGCTCTAACCTGTAGCAAGAAGCGGGCCAAATTCTTTATTTTTGTATCTCCCTTGAACAATATGAAAAAAATGTATTGTGACAAAAAAACAATCGTGTCTTTTTCACAACACTGTGGCCCTCAAGCCGCAGGCTTCCGGGCGCTCGCCACGCGATCGCGCCCCGCCAAATCTTTGAGAATCAAGACGTTTTCCCATCTGTGGCTTTCAAGCAACACTTTCAGGGCAGCGCCTTGCGCATAGCCGTGCTCCATAAGCAGCAGGCCGCCCGGTTTGAGGGCCACGAAAGCCTCTTGAGCCACGGCTATCAAGTGTTCCAACCCTTCCGGCCTGTCTGGGGAAATGGAAGGGGCGGGCTTGTGTCCGGCGCCGTGATCATGATGGTGGTCATGGCTGGGGATTTTATCCGAGTCCACAAAATTCGGGATGAGCGCCGTGACGGGTTCAAAATCACGGACTTCGGCGGAGAGCCCTTCGTATTCGGCCTTGCCGACATAGGGCGGGTTGCTGACCAGCAGATCCAACGATTCCGGGCGCAGGAGAGGCCGGGTGAAGTCGGCGCGGACGGGTTGGAGCCGTTGGCGGACATTGTGGCGCACGGCGTTTTGGCAGGCTACGGCCAGTGCGCGGCCTGACAGGTCGACCATGAGGCCGTGCCAGTCGGGGCGTTCCGCGCACAGGGTCACGGCGATGCAGCCGCTGCCCGTACCCAGATCCGCAAAGCTGACGGGGCCGCCGCAGCCTTTGAGGGCCGCTTCGATCAAGTGTTCCGTTTCAGGGCGGGGGATGAGGGTGGCGGGCGTGACCCGGAAGTCCCTGCCGTAGAATTCGCGCTGGCCGAGGAGGTAGGCGGCGGGCTCGCCATCGGCCCGGCGGCGGAGCAGGCCGGTCATGCGGGAAAGCTGATCGCTGGTGAGGAGGGTTTCCGGGCGGGTGGCGAGTTCCACGCGGCTGATGCCGCAGACGTGCTGGAGGATGAGTTCGGCGGACAGGCGCGGCGAGTCCACTGCGGCCTCTTGCAGCGTGCGGGTCGCTTCGCGGATCCAGCCGGATCGGGAAAGTTCAGGCATGGGCGTATCCTTTGGGGGTGAAAGGTGGGGGAGGGGAGAAGGGGCCTTTCTGAAGAAAGCCCCCTTCTCCCCTCCCCCACACCCCCTCCTCTCATCCCCCAAAGACTTTTGACTGGTGGGGAGGCGGCGCGGAGGGAGTTCCTGTTGGAAAAGGGTAGGGGAGGGCATACCGCAACCGTAGGCAGGGCTTCCCCTTTTGGGCGGAAAGAACAGGGGAAGCCCGCCTTGGGCCGCGTAACGGAGAGTCCTCTAGGTTGTGTCGTTGTGTAACATATAACAATTTGAAATTATTGAAATAATGTTTTTGTAGATTGAAAATGATTTAATAATTTCAATAGATTATGTCTAATTGGCAGCATGGCCTAGGCCAGTGCGGAGGGCAGTTCCGCCAGCGTGACGCAGGTGATGCCCATATTTTTCATATCGCGGATATTGGTTGCGGCGATTTCGTCCGTTTGGGCGGAGCAGGCGTCCGTGACCACGATGGTGTTGTAGTCATGGCTCATCGCATCCGTGGCGGTTCCCCGGACGCAGTTGGGGTATTGCGTCCCGGCGATAAGCAGCGTGTCGATCTTGAGGCGCCGCAGGATCATGTCGAGTTCCGTCTGGAAGAACGCGCTGAAACGGAGCTTGCGCAGGATGGTTTCACCCGGCAGGGGCGTGAGCCCATCGACGATCTCGGCGCCTTTGGTGCCGGGGACGCAGATGCCTGCCCCTTGGGTAAACAGCGGCGCACGCCCGATCTCCACATCGCTCCCATCCCGGCGGTGCTGGCGGATCACGTGGATCACGCGCCAGCCTTCCGCGCGTGCGCGGTCGAGCAGTTTGCGGATGGTGGGTACGGTGGCCTGCGCGCCCTTCACGCACAGCGGGGCTTCGGGAAGGACGAAATCGTTTTGCATGTCGATGATGACGAGGGCAATGTTCATGATGGTTCCTTGGCTGCGTGTTTGGCTGCCGTTCTTCCGGCAACGAAGGGGACATCAAGAAGAGACGTTTCTCTTTACGATAGGATGTCGAACAGGTATAGCCCTTTTGCTGAAGAATTTTTAAGAGGTAATAAGCATGAAAGAAAAAATATTGCCCGGTCTCTTTTTTGGGGTGAGCGTGCTCTGCGGTCTTTTGTACAATCCGGAAGTCTTCAGCTCTGCCCGTGGTTTTCAGTTGATATACTTTGGATTTTTATACGCGAGCCTGTTCCTTTCCTGCTCATTGCTGTTCGCCCGTTGGAAAAAGGTAGGGGCTGTCGGCATTTTTCTCCTGCATGGCATCGGGTTGGGATTGACGTATTTTTATTGGGTATACGGCAGAATCCTCACCTATGATGTCCTTGCCGCCATGCTTGAGGCCAACGCCTTTGAAATAAAAAGTTTTTTGAGTATCCCTCTCGTTTTCACAGCCATCTTGGCCATTGTGGTTTCCGCAGCCCACGCCTATCTGCTGCGTTTTGTCCGCATAAGCAATAAAAAATGGATTGCCGGTTTGCTTCTCTTGGTTTCGGCTTTTCTGATTTTGAAAGAGGGAGGAAAGCTCTATATAGACAAAACGGATCCGGAGTCTCCCCTCAGGACGTATCTGGGAACGCGCAACATTGTCCCTCTGTCCTTCTTTTCTGTTTTCAAGACGTATTGGGTAGAAGAGGAAAAATCACAGCGTTTGGCTTCGTTGCCTTCGCCGGCGGATTTGCCCTCCGAATGTGGGGCTGACAAGCCCATCGTTGTCCTCGTGTTGGGCGAAAGTGCCCGTGGCGATCATTTCAGCCTGAACGGATACCAAAGGAAGACGAACCCCCAACTGGAACAAGTAAGCCATATCATTAACTTGGGGATTGCCCATTCCTTCGCCGTGCAGACGAGAAACTCGCTCATCGGCATGCTGACGAACGCCACGGAGGAAAACAGAGTCCCTACGATGGGGAGCTTTATCCCGCTATTCAACAAGCATGGCTTCATGACGTGTTTTTATTCCAGGCAGAATAGGCTTGGCCGTTCAGGGCATTTGACGGACGCCCTCATCGGATCATCGAAAGAGATACGGTACTTTCATTCCCCTACGGATCAGGATTTGTTGAAAGAAACGGAACCGTTGTTCAAGGCATATCCGAACGGCCTGCTGCTGTTGCTCCATACGACGGGATCGCACTACGATTATCGTGGAAACTATACGGATACATTCAAGGTTTTTGTTCCGGATGAGTATACGCCCGAATCAATGATGGCGCACCGGCAGAATGTCATCAATGCGTATGACAATACAATCGTCAAGACGGATGATTTTCTTGCGAAACTCTACGCGCAGTTGAAAGGCTATGACGCTATTGTGGTGTATGTATCCGATCACGGGCAATTGCTTGGCGAACATGGAAGGTTTTTGCATGCAATAGGCGGGACGGGAACGGAATACCCGGAGCAGAAAAATATCCCTTTCTTCTTTTGGTACAGTGAGTTGTTTTCCAAAAAGCGTGGAGATGTCGTTGCGGCGCTCAAACAGGCTGCTACATCAGGGAAAACTTTTACGCATGACTACTTATACCATACGATAATAGCCTTGGGAGGCATCCGTTCCAAAGCCGTAGAGCCTCAACTGGACATCACAGGGATGGGATCTCTCGATTGATTTCAAGGGCTCTGCCATAGCATCTGGTTGTTTTATATCTACAATATGCTGAAACTCCAGTTTTTTCTCCAGTTTTCGCTGACGGGCTTTATGATTGGGAGCATTTTATTGGTTATTCCTTTGGAATTTCAAGAAATAAAGCATCAGCCGTTTTCGGGGGGTGCCTTTCACTGCGTTGGAAGTGCGGCCGTATTCACGGCAGCGAATGCTCCGTTGAAACAGGGGCAGATGAACGACCTCTGATTGCTGTATCAGCCGGAAACTTTAACACAGCCTTAAAATATGGCTCTGTTATAGCACGTAGTTGTTTCATCCCCACAGTGTGGTGAAAATATAGCTTTTTTTCCAGTTTTCCCCTTGGCGGGATCCACGGCCAAGGTATTTTTCCGGTTATTCCTCTGGAATTTCAAGAAAAAAACATCAACTATTTTCTATAACACAGCCTAAAATATTTTCCGAACAGTTTGCGACAAGAAGGCATCCCCGGCATCGGGGATGCCTTCTTGTTCATTGCGGCTTCAGCCTGTTGAGGGCGCGAGGCAGCCGAAACAAGAAACAACCCGCTATGTGGGTGGTCATTATGGGCGAAGACTTCTCACAGAGCAGTGAGTTCCAAAAAGGCAAAGCTGATAGTCGCCAAAAAGCAACTCTCCTTTTACAAAAAAGTTGTCCTGACTTCCGTAGCTATAAAGGAGGGCGAGAATAGATACGCAAAGTTTGGAACATAGGTGTTGAATTATGCATATCATATTATACTTGTACCGAAGTTCCGCCTTAATCTCACCTTTTTCTGAAGGCTTTGTTATAGCATGTAGTTGTTTCATCTCCATAGTGCGGTGAAAATATAGCTTTTTTCCAGTTTTCCCTTTGGCGGGATCCACAGCTAAGGCATTTTTCCGGTTATCCCTTTGGAGTTTCAAGAAAAAAAGCATCAACCATTTTCTATAGCACAGCCTTCCTGAACCATGCCCGTATGGAAATTGTGGTAATCGGGAAAGCGGCGAACAGGGATTCGATAAACGTGAAAGTCTTGGGAAGGAGAGGGGTGGGGTTTGGGGAGGGGGGAGGAAACCTTTCTGGAGAAAGGTTTCCTCCCCCCTCCCCAATAATAACAAAATCCCCCGGCAACATGGCGCTGCCGGGGGATTGATTCAGCTAGGCTGCGAGGGCCGTGCTAAGCCGTGGCTTAGTACATGCCGCCCATGCCGCCCATTCCACCCATGTCGGGCATGGCGGGCATGTCCTTCTTGGGTTCGGGCTTTTCGGCGATGGCGCATTCGGTGGTCAGGAGCAGGGAAGCCACGGAAGCGGCGTTCTGCAGGGCGATGCGGGCCACCTTCTTGGGATCGATGACGCCGGCCTTGATGAGGTCTTCGTATTCGCCGGTAGCGGCGTTGAAGCCGAAGCCGTCCTTGCCTTCACGAACCTTTTCCACAACCACGGAACCTTCATGCCCGGCGTTGCCGGCGATGAGGCGCAGGGGTTCTTCAAGGGCGCGGCGGACGATGTTGAGGCCAGCCAGTTCGTCGTCATCGGCGGGCTTGATGTCGTCGAGAACCTTGATGCAGCGGACGAACGCGGTGCCGCCGCCGGGGATGATGCCTTCTTCAACGGCGGCGCGGGTCGCGTTGAGGGCGTCTTCCACGCGGTCCTTCTTTTCCTTCATTTCGGTTTCGGTAGCCGCGCCGACATGAATCACGGCAACGCCGCCCACCAGCTTGGCGAGGCGTTCCTGCAGCTTTTCGCGGTCGTAATCGGAAGTGGTTTCTTCGATCTGGGCGCGGATCTGCTTCACGCGGGCCTTGATTTCGTCGGACTTGCCGGCGCCGTCAACGATGGTGGTGTTTTCCTTGTCGATGACCACGCGCTTGGCGGTGCCGAGCGAGGACAGGGGCAGGCTTTCCAGCTTCACGCCGCGTTCTTCAAACACGGCTTCGCCGCCGGTGAGGATGGCGATGTCTTCGAGCATGGCCTTACGGCGTTCGCCGAAGCCGGGAGCCTTCACGGCCACCACGTTCAGGGCGCCGCGGAGCTTGTTCACCACGAGGGTGGCCAGGGCTTCGCCTTCGATGTCTTCAGCGATGATCACCAGAGGACGGTTGACCTTGGCGACCTGTTCCAGCACGGGGAGCATGTCCTTCATGCTGGAGATCTTCTTTTCGTTGCAGAGGATGTAGGGGTTGTCCAGTTCGCAGACCATCTTTTCGGGGTTGGTCACGAAGTAGGGGGACAGGTAGCCGCGGTCGAACTTCATGCCTTCGACGACGTCCAGCGTGGTTTCAAGGCCCTTGGCTTCTTCAACGGTGATGACGCCTTCCTTGCCGACCTTGGCCATCGCTTCGGCGATGATGTTGCCGATGGTGGCGTCGGAGTTGGCGGAAATGGTGCCGACCTGAGCGATTTCTTTCTGATCGCGGGTGGGCTTGGCGATGTTGCCGAGTTCTTTGGAAACGGCTTCAACGGCCTTGTCGACGCCGCGCTTGATGGCCATGGGGTTGCGGCCGGCGGCCACGAGCTTCACGCCTTCGCGGTAGATGGACTGGGCGAGCACGGTGGCGGTGGTGGTGCCGTCGCCGGCGATGTCGTTGGTCTTGGAGGCCACTTCGCGCACCATCTGGGCGCCCATGTTTTCAAACTTGTCTTCGAGCTCGATTTCCTTGGCGACGGAAACGCCGTCCTTGGTGATGACGGGGGCGCCGAAGGACTTTTCGATCACGACGTTGCGGCCCTTGGGGCCGAGGGTCACCTTGACGGCGTTGGCGAGCTTGTCCACGCCGCGGGACAGTTTTTCACGGGCTTTGGCGTCAAACAGAATTTCTTTGGAAGCCATGAGAGTATCCTCCAGAACTATCTATAAAAAATAAGAATTGATGTTTCAGTCGCAGCGGCAAAAACGGGGCTGCTTAGGCAATGATGGCAAGGATGTCGTCTTCACGCATGACGAGATGCTCGGCGCCGTCGATTTTGACTTCGGTGCCGGCATACTTGTTGAAGAGGACCATGTCGCCCACCTTCACAGCCATGGGAACGAGCTTGCCGTCGTCGGCATGCTTGCCGGGGCCCACGGCGACCACTTCGCCCTTGGAGGGCTTTTCTTTGGCGGTGTCGGGGATGTACAGGCCGCTGGCGGTACGTTCCTCGGATTCGAGGCGCTTCACAAGAACACGGTCATTCAAAGGTTTCAAACTCATGACGACTTATCCTCCAAAAAAGGTATTTTTTTGTTGCAACCAGCCCCGTCATCATCGGACTGCCTGCGGGGAATCCCTGCAAGCCATCCGAAATGGCGGACGTATCCCCGATATAGCGGAAGAGGCCGCTCGTTTCAAATCGGGATGGACGCTCGCCGGGGGGGTAAGCCTTGCAAGTGGGCCGTGGTGTTCCGGCCTCTCGTGGCATTAAATAATTCCCCTGCGCGCGTTGGGAAGGGGGGAAGGAGGATTTTTTTTGCATTTTTTCCTCTTTTTTAATAACTGCCGGTAAATAATCGCTCTTTTTGCCGTCTGACCGGGGCGGCTCCTTTATCCCCCTTGCCATATCCTTAAAAAGAGGATTATAAACGGAATTCGCGCCCGCTGGCCTGCACGAACCCTTCACCTAAGAGCAACCGCACGTGGGCGAACCTGCAAAGTACACCAATCCGCTTGACAGGTTGCGGAGAAGGGGGTACTAATCCCTTCTCTTTTTTCGGAGGTTCTTAATGTACGCGATTATCGAAACGGGCGGCAAGCAGTTCCGCGTTGAAGAAGGCACCAAGATCCTCGTGGATCGCATGGCTGCCGACGTGAACAGCGAAGTGTCCCTCGACAAAGTGCTTATGGTTGGTGGGGCCGAACTGAAGATCGGCGCGCCCTATGTTGAAAATGCCAAGGTGACGGCCACTGTGCTGGATCACGTTCGCGGCGATAAGATTCTTGTCTTCAAGAAGTGGCGCCGCAACGATTCCCGCAAGCTGCAGGGCCATCGTCAGGACTATACCGCCATTCAGGTGAAGGCCATCGAAGCCTAAGCCCGAAGTGTAAGGAGATCCCCTCATGGCACATAAAAAAGCAGGCGGCAGTTCCCGCAACGGTCGCGACAGTAACGCACAACGCCGCGGCGTGAAGCGTTTTGGTGGGCAGCCCGTTCTCGCTGGCAACATCCTCGTTCGTCAGCTCGGCACCGTGATCCATCCCGGCGAAAACGTGGGCATGGGCAGCGACTACACCTTGTTCGCCAAGATCGACGGCACGGTGAAGTACGAAACCTATGTTCGCAAGCGCAAGATCCAGAAGCGCGTCCACATTCTGCCTTTCGAAGCTCCCGCTGCCGAATAGTTCGCAGAAAAGACGATTTTTCAAGGGAAGGGGCCGTCAGGCTTCTTCCCTTTTGGTGTATGCGCCGTCTCCGGGCGGAGGGTGCCTTTCCCTAAGGGCAGGCCCTTCCCGCCCCATTTTCCCGAAGATGGCCCGGCCTCCCTTCCCCGCTCCTTTTTCATTCCACAAAAAGGCGTTTCCCCTCCTCCGCATTGCGCAAGGCTCAAGGAGATGTGATGGACAAGATGTTTGTGTTCGCCGTCCAGTTGGGGATACTGGCCCCCTTTTGGCGCAGCATGCAGGCGTTGTTGTGGGCCAATACCGGCAGGGTGCCCGAAGGGGCGTTGTGGAATATCGCTTACTGCGGAGGGCCGCTCCTGATGGCCTGCGCCCTTGCCCGGTGGCGGATGCTCAAAGGAAAGGAATTTTTTTCCCTGATTCAGGCCGTCTGCGGCGTCTTGCTGGCGCTGCTCGTCTCAACGGTTTTCGTCTGGGTGGGGACGCCTGAGAGGGGGATGCCGCCGGTATCCGCGTACGGTTTGGCGGTTGACGGCGTGCTCTATGCCGTCGGGCTGGCCTTGGCCGTGTTCGTCTGCAAGAGGCGGCTTTTGCAGACGGGCGGCGGCAGCGATAGATAATTTTATGGTAAGGAACAGGATATTCATATGCGTTTTGTGGATGAAGCTGTGATCAGCGTTAAGGCCGGCAAGGGCGGGAACGGCTGTGTATCGTTCCGGCGTGAAAAATTCGTACCTCGCGGCGGGCCGGACGGCGGCGACGGCGGCGACGGCGGCAGCATCATCCTGCGCGCCGATTCGCGCCTTTTGAGCCTGTACGACTTCCGCATCATGCGCCACTACGAGGCGCAGAACGGGCAGGGCGGCATGGGCAGCCAGCGTTACGGGCGCAAAGGCGAGGATTTGATCCTCAACCTGCCCGTGGGTACGCTTGTATTCGAGCAGACCCCCGAAGGCGAGCATATGCTGGCCGACCTTGCTGAAGCGGGCGACGAATATCTGGTGGCGCGGGGCGGACGCGGCGGCAAGGGCAACGAGCATTTCAAGTCCTCGACCATGCGCGCCCCCCGTTTTGCGCAGCCCGGCGAACCCGGCGAAGAGCGTAACCTGCGCCTTGAGCTCAAGATCCTTGCGGACGCGGGGATCATCGGCCTGCCCAATGCGGGCAAGTCCACCTTCATTTCCCGCATTTCGGCGGCCCGGCCCAAGATTGCGGCCTACCCCTTCACCACGCTGACGCCCAACCTCGGCGTCGTGATCGACGAGTATGATCCCGATCAGCGTATGGTGGTGGCGGACATCCCCGGCCTCATCGAAGGCGCCAGCGAAGGGCAGGGCCTTGGGCACCGCTTCCTCAAGCATGTGGAGCGGACTCGTTTTCTCGTCCACATCCTCAGCATTGAGGACGTGAACCCCGAAGAGAACCCTTGGGCGGGCTTTGACCTTGTCAACGATGAGCTGAACGCCTTTGATGAAGAGCTTGGCCTGCGCCGCCAGTTGCAGGTCATTAACAAGATAGACCTGCGCACGCCTGAGGAAGTGGATGCCCTCCGCGCCATCGCCGCGAGGGACGGGCGAGAGGTTTTCTTCATGTCCGCGGATCAGGGCGAAGGCGTTGAGGAGCTGCTTGCCGCCATGTGGCGTCTCCGCGCCGAAATGGAAGCCCACGCGCCGCTGCTGCACTATCAGGAAATGGTTCTTGAAGACGAGGAGTTCCCGGACATCGAGGTGGTGTACACCCGCGAGACGGATTAGTCGGATATTTTTTCTTGGGGAAGGGGAGGGGAAACTTTCTGGAGAAAGTTTCCCCTCCCCTTCCCCAAACCCCATCCCCTCCTCTTCAAAGATTTTCGACTGGTGGGGAGGCCGCGCGGCGGGAGTTCGTTCCGGCCGGGGGAAGATGGTTCTTTTCTTCATGGCTCTGTCATAGTACGTGGTTGTTTCATCTCCACCGCACTGTGAAAATACAGTCTTTTTTCCGGTTTTCCCCCTGGCGGGCTTCATGGCTGAGGCATTTTGGGGGTATTCCCTTGGAACGTCATAGAAAAAGGCATCAACCTTTTTCTATGCTTCATCTATAGTGGATAATGATGAGCTCGTTTCGGTCTGGGTGAGAAGAGGGGATGGAGGCGTCCGGCCCAGAAACCTGATCAAAGTCCGTTCCGGCTGGGTGGGGAAGAGGCAAGAGTTTTTATTGCATTATGAAGGGCGGGAGAGCTTCCCGCCTTTTTTGTTGTAGGGACAAGAAGCCGGGATGTTCGCTTTTTCGGTGATTTTTTAAAAATGTATTTTTTAGGCTCTGTTATAGTATGTGGTTGTTTCTCATCTCCACAGTGCGGTGGAACATACAGCCTGTTTTCCCCTTGGCGGGAGCTGCGGCTAAGGTCTTTTCTGGTTATCCTTTGGAACTTTAAGGAAAAAGTGTCAATCATTTTCTATAACACAGCTATTTTTTAATTTGGCGCTGTCATAGTACGTGGTTGTTTTTATTAAAAACAACACATTGAACATATAGATTTTTCTCAATTTTCCCCTTCGGCGGGCTTCATGGTTGAGGCCTTTTGTTGGTTATTCCCTTGGAGCGTCAAGGAAAAAGGCATCAACCATTTTCTATGACACAGCCTTTAATTATTGTTGAAATCCGGCGTTCATTGCAGAAGTGGATGTCTCAAGGGCCGGGGACTGGCGTTTGAGGGGAATTTGTGGTGTAACCGGGGTGTTGTGCAGACCATTAAGCCGGGTCAAGGGGCGTCGCCCCTTGTGGGTACAAGCCCGCCGGAGGCATCATACGGAGTACATCATGAACTGGCAGGAAGAACGGGACGCGACGCTGCGCGAGGCCCGATGCGTAGTGGTCAAGGTTGGATCGGCGGTTCTCAGCACCGGTTCCGAACTGAACCTCCCCGTACTGGACAATCTGGTCGATCAGCTTGCCGTGTTGAGCCGTCAGGGGCGCCGCGTGGTGCTGGTGTCTTCCGGGGCCGTGGCCGCCGGGCGGACTGCGCTCAAGAAGCTGCCCGGCGAACCCGTTGCCGTGGGGTTGAGCGGCAAGCAGGCCGCCGCTGCGGTAGGGCAGGGGCGGCTCATGCACCTGTATGACAACGCCTTTGCCGAGCGGGGCATCCTGACGGCGCAGGTTTTGCTGACCCGTGACGACCTCAAGAACCGTACTCGGTTCCTCAATATCCGCAATACGTTCAGTGAACTGCTGGGCTGGGGCGTTATCCCGGTGGTCAACGAAAACGATACCGTGTCCGTCAACGAGCTCAAGTTCAGCGACAACGACAACCTCGCCAGCCTGCTCATCAATCCGGTGGAGGCCGATTTGTTCGTCAACCTGACGACCATCGGCGGCGTTCTGGACGCCAACCCGCTGGAAACCCCCGACGCCGCAATCATGCCCTGCATTGAGGACATCCGTGCCCTCAATCTCGATGCCCTGTGCGGCGGCAAGACTTCCGTGGGCACGGGCGGCATGTATTCCAAACTGCTTTCCGCGCACCGGGTGGCGCAGCTCGGCGTGCCCACCGCCATCCTGCCGGGCTGCGAACCGGACGTCATCCCCCGCCTGTTCGCTGGCGAGGCCATCGGAACATGGGTGCGGCCCGAACAGCGCACGGTTTCCCGCCGCAAATACTGGCTGGCATATCAGGCCGATCCGCAGGGGACGCTGTACCTCGACGCGGGCGCGGCGGATGCCGTCAGAAATCACGGCAAGAGCCTCCTGCCCGGCGGCATTACGGAAGTTCACGGCAGTTTTGAGTCGGGGGCGCTCGTGCGGCTCGTGTTTGGCCGCGAAACGGTGGGCGTGGGCCTGAGCAACTACAATGCTGCGGATCTGTTGCGTATCAAGGGGCTGAAAAGGCATGAGGTCGCCGCCATTCTCGGCGACGCGCATTACCCCGAAGTGGTGCATCGCGACAATCTGTTGCTGGATGCGGCCTTGTAGCGTACAAAAAACGGAGGCGTCCGTTTCCCGACGGCGTCATTGCATTTTTAAGGAGTGACCATGTACATCGTAACAGGCGGTGCGGGCTTCATCGGGAGCGCCATGATCTGGCGGCTCAACGAAGCGGGCATCGACGATATTCTGGTTGTGGACAATCTGGCTTCCAGCGAGAAATGGCGTAACCTCGTCAACCGTCGGTACCGGGACTACGTGCACCGTGACGAATTCCGGCGCATGGTGCAGGAAGGCCGTGCCCCGCAGAAGGTTGAAGCCGTCATCCATATGGGGGCGTGCTCGTCCACCACGGAACGCAATGCCGATTTCCTGATGGACAACAACCTGCATTACAGCCAGATGGTCTGCCGTTACGCCCTTGAGCAGGGCGCGCGCCTCATCAATGCGAGCAGCGCGGCGACCTACGGTGACGGTTCGCACGGCTTTTCCGACAGCCTGCTGACCACGCTGTCCCTGCGCCCCCTCAATATGTACGGTTATTCCAAGCAGATGTTCGATCTGTGGGCCTACCGCGAGAATCTGCTCAAGAGCATCGCCAGTGTGAAGTTCTTCAATGTTTACGGACCCAACGAGTACCACAAGGGCGAGATGAAGAGCGTAGCTTGCAAGGCTTTCACCGAGCTGCGCGAAACCGGTTCGCTCCGCCTGTTCAAGTCGGATCGCCCGCAGTATCCCGACGGCGGCCAGATGCGCGATTTCGTGTATGTAAAGGACTGCGTCAACGTCATGTTCTGGCTGTTGGAGCATCCCGAAGCCAACGGCATCCTGAACATCGGTTCAGGCAAGGCCCGCACATGGAACGATCTCGCCAATGCGGTGTATTCCGCGATGGACAAGATCCCGGACATCAACTACATCGACATGCCCGCCACGCTGAAAGGCCGCTATCAGTATTACACGCAGGCGGACATGGCGTGGTTGGAACGCCTCGGCTGCGGCATTCAGTTCCACAGCCTTGAGGACGGCGTTTCGGACTACATCAAGAACTATCTGATGAATCCCGATCCGTACTTGTAGGAACGGGAAGGGAAGAAAGTATGTTGGGGAGGGGAGGGAAGAACTTTCTGTAGAAAGTTCTTCCCTCCCCTCCTATCTCAAAGACTTTTGACCTTATCGAATCCCTTTTGCAGGTTTTTCCTGTGGCTGTGAGGCGTTGAGCAGAGGAAAGAGCCTTATTTAGGTTTAACCGTATGAAAAAAGGCGAGGAAGTAAATGCTTTCTCGCCTTTTGTTTTTGGCTGTGTTTGCAGGAAACGCTTGATGTTTTTTTTAAGTCCCAAAGGAATAAAACCAATGACATGCCTCAGCCATAGAGCCCGCCAGCGGGAAAACGGAGAAAACTCTTTCTTTTTACTCTGCTGTGGAGATAGAGCAACCACATCCCCTGACAGAATCTTATTTTTGGGCTGTGTTATAGAAAATGGTTGATGCTTTTTCCTTGAAGTTCCAAAGGAATAAAATCAATGAGATGCCTCAGCCATAGAGCTTGCCAACGGGAAAACGGAGAAAACTTTGCCTTTTTACTTTGCTGTGGAGATAGAGCAACCACATCCCTTGCAGAATTTTATTTTTTTAATGCGGAACCGGGAAGGTAGGTCGGGTAAACGGGGCTGAGTCGTTCCTAGTGAATCCTTCTTGCAGATTTTTTCTATGGTTGTGAGGCGTTGAGCAGAGGAAAGGAGCACTTTTTAGGCTGTGTCGTCATTTTTTGATATAACTGTGTGAAACCATTAAAAACAATCTTTTACGATTTATAAATAGTTAATAGTTTAAATAAATTATATCTAATTGGTGACGCGATCTAGATTTGACCATATAAAAAGGCAAGGAAGAGAATGTTTCCTTGTCCTTTGCCTTTTTGATGTGGAACCGGGGGACGTAGGCCGGTAAACGGGATTGGGCCGTCCCCCAGATCGTTACTGACCCTTACGAAAGTCTTTGGGAGGGTTGGGGGAGTTTGAGGGGGCGGGGAGGGCTTTCTTCAGAAAGTCCTCCCCGCCCCCTCAATCATCTCTTCTCTTCAACCGCTAGAACTTATAACCGACGGATACGGCGGCAATGTGGCTGCGCCCATTGTGGGAGCGTCCTTTCAATATGCCATCGGCACTTGACTTATCGTAGCTGAGTTCCTTGATGATCAGGTAACCGTAAGCAAGGTCAACAGTCCACTGATCCCAGTTGAAGCCCACACCGGCGGTGATGCGGTGACGCCCGTTGCTTGGGGTCATGTAGTCACAGGTGCTGTCCTTCATCGGGCTGGTTTCAAAAACATAGCCGCCGCGCAGGGTCAGCCAGTCGAGCGCCTTGTATTCGGCGCTGACGTTGAAGCCCCATGTGTCGCGCCAGTTTTTGGGGCTGTACTGCGTGCCGTACTGAGGATTATCCACGTGGATGTTCAGGGAGCGGTAGTTGCTCCACACGGTATAGACGGTTCCGGCTTCAAAGCTCAGGGTTTCCATGGGCTTCCACATCACGCCGAAGGAAATGGTGTCGGGAAGGTTCAGATTGCCGTGCAGATCCGAGTTGGGCAGATTAAGCCCCGGAACAGGGTTTTTGTTTTCAAATTCCACATGCCCA
Source organism: Bilophila sp. (assembly GCF_057864385.1). Lineage (NCBI taxonomy): Bacteria > Pseudomonadati > Thermodesulfobacteriota > Desulfovibrionia > Desulfovibrionales > Desulfovibrionaceae > Bilophila > Bilophila sp. The sequence goes on from NZ_DBMAFI010000015.1 coordinate 37,843, forward strand.
CGCACGGCCTGCTTCACGCGGCTGCGGTAGGTCAGGCCGGCGGCCCATTCGTCATTGAATTTGTAGTGTGCGGCGATGTTGAAGCCGGGGGCGATGCTGGAGCCGGTGAGCATCTGCTGGTCGTAGCGACCGGAGAGTGCGGAAACGCCGGTCATTTTGCCAAGGTCGCCGTCCTTTTTCATGAGCATAGTGGCGTACATGAATTCGAGGCCTACGGCGAGGGAGAGGTTATCATTGATCTTGAAGGCAAGGTTGGGATTCAGTGAAACGGTCTTGAGGCTGACATATTCGAGGTTTTCGTTTCCCGGCCAGTTATTGGGGTAGGAGTTGCCGAGGCCGAAGCGGGAGAAGATGCCGATGCCGCCCCAGAGCTTGTCGCTGAACTGGTGGGTGAGGTAGGCGTGCGGATTTACCCATGTATGCTTGTCCACGTCGGTGGAACGGCCGATGCCGAAGTGGTCCACCGTGTCGACGGTTCCGGAAGGCTGAATGGCGGTCATGCCCACCATCATCTGGGTACCGGGGAGCTGGGTGATCCCGGCGGGGTTCCAAGCCACGGCGGAGGGATCGTCCGCGCGGGCAACCATGCCGCCAGCGAGAGCCGTGCCTCGGGCGCCGAAGTCGGACAAGGCGAACCCTTCCGCTTGGGCTTTTCCAGTAAGCTGGGGGGCCGCCAACAGGCAGGCGGCAAGCAACAGGGAGGCAATCCGTTTCATAGTCTTCCTTGCTTTGTAAGAGGTTGACGTGTAAAAAACAACCGTAGCGAAAAGACAAAAAGCGTCGGTGGTTGTCGATGCTTTTTGTCTTTAAATGGTAAAAGACCCATTTTTTTATCAGAAATAATGCTGAAATGCTAGCCGATTTTCCGGTTTGGCGTTTTGGGGGTTCCTTTTCAACTTCGGGGTGTGCATGGTTTCCGCCTCTTCTCCGCTTCTTGATTTTCGTGGCGTAAGCCGTTCGTTTACCGTGCGGCAGGGTGTGCTTGGCAGGGTGCGGGGTGAGGTTCGCGCGGTGGACGGCGTATCACTTTCCATACGGCGCGGCGAGACGCTCGGCTTGGTGGGCGAGTCCGGGTGCGGCAAGTCGACATTGGCGCGCATGGCGGTGCGGCTCCTTTCCCCGACTGGCGGGGAAATCCTTTTCGACGGCGAATCCGTGCTGCCCGGCGTGCCGGGGCGTGATGACACGTGGTATTCCCGTCGGTTGCAGATGGTTTTCCAAGATCCTTTTTCCTCGTTGAATCCCCGTTTGAAGATCGGCACATCCGTTGCCGAGCCGCTGATGGCCATAGGCGTGCCGCCTGCGGAGCGTCGGGAACGTGTGGGCGAAATCCTGCGCCGTGTGGGGTTGCAGCCCGAACACGCCGGGCGTTACCCCCATGAATTTTCCGGGGGCCAGAGGCAGCGCGTGGCGATTGCGCGGGCGCTGGTGACCCGCCCGGAACTTGTCGTCTGTGATGAGGCTGTGTCGGCCCTCGACGCTTCGGTTCAGGCGCAAGTGCTGAACCTGCTGAAAGAGGTGCAGGCTGATTTCGGGCTGACGTATTTCTTCATTTCACATGACTTGTCGGTCGTGGGCCATATGAGCGACCGGGTGGCGGTCATGTACTTGGGGCGCATCGTTGAGCAGGCCGATAGGAATACCTTGTTCGGTTCTGCGGCGCATCCGTATACGAAAGCCCTTTTGGCCGCCGCGCCCGTACACGATCCCGCAAAGAGGCGTATCCGGGCTTTCCTGCCCGGTGAACTGCCGAGCCCCTTTTCGCCGCCCACGGGGTGCGCGTTCCATCCCCGATGCCCGCAGGCAATGCCCCGCTGCCGCGAGGAAGCCCCGGAACTCCGGGAAATCGCGCCGGATCATCTGGCCCGTTGCCATCTGTATGGATAGCGCCTTGTTGGAGTGACAAAGAAGGCGCTGTCACAGCATGGGGTGTTTCATCACCACAGCGCGGTGAAGCAGCCTTTTCTCCCGTTTTTCCCTTGGCGGGATCCACGGCTAAGGCATTTCGCCGGTTACTCCTTGGGAACTTCAAGGGAAAAAGCATCAACCATGTTCTATGCACAGCCACGAAGAAAAGCCCCTGTTTCCGACGGAACAGGGGCTTTTCTTCGGATGGGCTACTGGACGATGCCGGGTGTGAGGCCGGGGATGTCGTCGGTACCGGAACCGCCGGTTCCGGGAATGCCGGTCTTGAAGTGCCGGAAGGCAAGCCCGTCTGGTGTTTCAGGGGTGGAGGAATAGGCCCCTGAAAATATCCCGGCATGATCATGGACACCGGATACGGGAATGCCTTGGGAGGTTGCAATGGTATAGTCATCTATCTTTATGGCGAGAGCCGGGTTGACGTATCCCCAGATGACACGGCGGAAGGCCGGACGCTGCCCCTGTGGGAGATCGTTCGATGGCTGGGTGTCCGTGAGGGAAGGCCAATATGTTTCTTCCATAACATTGTTGTTGTCTTGGAATGCGATCCAGCCTTGGATGCAGTTCTTGTTATCCTGTTCCCACACGCGGACGACAAGGGTTGTCGTGCTGTCCTTCTTGAGGATTTCCTCTGTAGGGATGCCGTAGGCGAGGCATGTGAGGGCATGTTCCGGCTTGCCGTCATCGGCATGCCACAACAGGATGCCGTCGCGCAGCGTGCGATCCGCCGCGTTTGCGTACAGGTAATCATAGGTGCCGTAAGGATCATCGGGGATATAGACGTTCGGTTGGCGGTAGTGGATGGAATCATTGGGCTGATAAGGGGATATGGCCCCATAGCCTCCCGGAAGGAGGGCCGGGTTCACCGGGGATCGCGTTACGCCCGTGTCGGTGCTGCCATAGGCTCCCGGAGCAGTGGGGTATTGTATATACCCTGTGGCCACCTTGCCGGAGACGACCCCCATGCCGAGGCTGGAAACGCCGTATGAGGTCAGACCGTCGCCATCGGCGCCGCCCGGTTCTGGAATAAGATGCGTTCTGAACAGAATCCCGGCAAACAGGTTTGCCGAGGCATGATGGTACGGCATGACCGATGTTTGGATGAGGATGTCGTTGTTTGGCGTTTCGGCTGTTTCTTCTTCAGTGATGCCGGCGAACCAAGAGTCGTAGGTCGTATGGTTTTTTCTGGTGTTCAGGAAATGATCCGGTGTGGCTCTTTCATGCCCTTGTACGGACAGCCCTTTTTGGCCTTGAGCCGTCCCGATGCGTCCGAGCCTGTTGCCGCCAAAAATGGCTTCCGCGTCGTCTTCGTTTTGGAGCGGGCTTGATGTTTCCGGCATTTCCTGTACGCCGCCGTTTCCCGATCCGCCGGAACCGCTGGCCGGGCGCAGCGAGCTTCTTCCGTTCGTGTGCCATACCAATGCGGCCCGTGCGCCGTTGGCGGTCTGGGCTTCGCTGACCACGCGGATATATTGCCCAAGGACGAGTTCCTTGCCTTCGCCGAGTTCCGGGTAAGAAGAGCCTGAGACGGGGCGGACGCCCTCGAACGTGTAGGTGGAACCGGATTTGGACAGGCGTTCGTAGGTAAGCCGTTTCGCGCTGTCGGGATTGAGCGTTGCCCCGCCTTTGTCCACGACGCCGATCAGCCCGCCGGTTTCGGGAAAGTAGTCAAAGTCGTTTGTTGCCGTGCTGACGGAAATGGCCGTTTGTGCCTGTGTGGGGTACGTCGGCGTCCCCCGCCCGATGAGGTACGCATCCGCGTTGGGCGTGAGCGCCGTAGCCTCTCCGAAAGAGTATTCCGCTCTGCTGGCTGTACCCGGCTTGGCGATCAGGAGAAGTTCGCGCGTCCCGGATGGGGCTTCAGGATACCAGCCGGAACCTCCCGTCAGCAGCGTCCCCGCCTCTGAGGTGCGGAACCACGAGGGGAACAGCTTGAGCGAGATGTCCCCGCCCGCGATGGAAAAGGTTTTGCCGTCCAGCGCATTATCCGCCAAAGCCATGAGCTTTGCTCCGGTATCGGCTTTCGCCGCCTGCACCCGGACGATTTCCTTTCCCGATTCCGCGAGGTAAGAGGCTTGCACCGTTTCCTTGGCGTCCAGCCCGGCCATGACGGATCCGGTCATGAGCGAAACCGCAGCCATGCCGAACAGGGCCAGAATGATGATCCCGCCTATGATGGTCAAAAGGACGCTTCCGCGTTGTGGCGTCTGCATGGGGAGCCTCACTCTTTGGCGGGGGGTGTATTGCGTGGGGCGACGGAAAGTGTCCATGTGGCTTGCCGTCCGGCGAGTTGCCGGGTCAGCACGATGCCGATGGAGGAAGGGCCTGCCCCGTTCGAGGTGAAACGGCATGAGGCTACGTCTGAAAGGAGCACTTGCCCGTCAATGAGCAGCTTGCCCCCGGCCTCTTCGCAGTTGATGGTTGTTTGCGTGCCGTCCGCCCTTGTGAATGTGACGGAAGGGCTGTCTTTGAAAGGGGCTTCGGGAAAATCGGCGGCTCCCGCCAGCTCTTTCCAAAGGCGGATGAGGGCCAGTTCAGTCTGCATATACGATGCCCCGGCCTCACGTACCCGCGCATATCCGCTGAGAGCCGTGCCGAACCCTGAAAGCACGAGCGAGCCGAGCACGCCGAGGATGATCAGCGTGCAGACGGTTTCCAGCAACGTGAAGCCCCGCTCTGGGGCACGGGCGTCAGAACGCACGGGAAAGCTCCACGGAGCCGCGCCTGACGGTGATCAGCAGGTTTTCCCATTCGCAGCCGGGCGGTGTCCAGAGTTCCGCGGAGGCGTCCCTGTCTTTCAGGAAGGTGTTGAAGGCTGAATCGTCGGCGAGTTGCCCCGCGGTTTTTTGCTGCATGGTTTCCGTGTTGAGGTAGGCGATGCATTCTTCCAGGACGCTGGCGGCCTCCGTCAGATCCCTGATTTGCCCGGCGCTTTCGGCGCTTCCGCGCAAGGCCGTGGCGATGGGCTGCGCCGCCATGAAGCCCATGATTGCCATGAGGATAATGGCGACGATGGCCTCAATGAGGGTAAAGCCGCGCGCGTTCATTGGACGAACCCCGTTTCCGCGAAGAGGGTGAGCGTGATCCCGCCGCCGAAATCGAAAGCCCATGTTTGGTTGGGGGCGGAAGTGAGGGGTGGGGGAGGGCAATGGAGGATGTCCGTCCCGTTTTGTTTTTCAAGGCTGCCTTCGCCGCAGGCGCGCCCCGCCGCGTCGAAGCAGAACGCAGCCGGGGGGCTGCTCTGGATGGGGGTGGAAGGCGTATAGTCCTTGAGCAGTGTGGGCAGGGTTGGGCTGCCTTTCATGAAGAAGCCCACCTTGCTTTTCCCTACACTGACGCATTGCCCGCCGCCCATCGCCATGCCTTGCGCACGGGCATGGACGAGCCGGGAGAGGAGCCTGTCCCGTTCCGCGCAGGCGGTTATCCCGTCATGGCCCCGGAAGGCCGAAACGCCGAGGGAGGTCAGCACGCCGAGCACGACAAGCACAGAGACGATTTCAATCAGGGTAAACCCGTTGCGGGAGGGTGGCTGCATGGCATCTGTCACTGTTGGGGGATGAGCTTTTCCAGCGCCTCCCGGTTCTGTTCCAGCAAGGTGCGGAAACGGATCTGCGCGTAGCCGTCGCCCGTGGCTCGTGCTCGGTATAATTGCTTTTCAAGCTGCCCCCGTTCCTTTTGCAGTTGTCCGATTTGCTGCCGGAGCCTGTTCCGGGCTTCAGCGGCGGCCTTTTCCCGTTCGGCGGATGGCTGATGCTCAAGGCCCGGTCTCCCAAGGGGGGCAACAGAGCCGGGCTGCGCGGCTGAAGGCTGCGGCGAGAACCGGTACTCCTCCACTTTGCCCGCGGGCGGTTTGGAGGGCGGCGTTTCGCTGATGTGCGTGACCCCGGAGGCATCTTTCCAGATGTACATCTGTTGAGGGGCGGCATTGGCTGGGGAGGGGGTTGGGGGCAGCGTTTCCCGTATGCCGGGCACCATGCGGGACAACGGCGCACCGCCAGATGGCGTGCCGTCCACGATAAGCGGTTCCACCCCGCACGCCAGTGTGAGCAGGGCAAGCCATCCGAGGGAGAGATGCGTGCGTTTTTTCATGGGCGGCCCTTTTCCCTTGGCGTCGCCGGACAGGTGCGGGACACGCTCCTTGTCTTTTGACGGGAGGCTCGTTACGGTTGGAAATAGTGGTAACACAGGCCGTTCCGAAAGACGAGAGGCCCAGGCCCTTGTGAGACATTCGCTGCTGCAATGAACGAAGCATTTCAACTATATGAAATTCAAAATGAATTTTTTGGAAAACCATCGAAAAGGTGAATGTCTCAGGCCATTATGGTTGGGGTTCCCCGTACGGGCGGGCTTCGTTCTGGGGTGTTGCCTTTTGTGCGTCTCAGGCGTTGGGGCCGCCGAATCGTCCAAGCTGAAGGTCGTGGTGCGGCCTCCCATCAAAAAAACGCTTCCCCAGCGGCCCCACGCTGCCCGCCCGGAAGCCCGGCCAGTTCAAGCAGCGGAGCCGTTGCCTGCGGAGTCCGTGGCCATTTACCGGCATGTGGGGAAGGACGGAACCGTTTTTTTGACGAACAGGCCGGATGGTGACGGGAGGTACCGGCTTTTCGGGCGGTTCAGCACCGGGCGGCTGATGCGCGCTGTGGGGCCGGACGGCGTGGCACGGCTTGCGGAACGGCATGCCGGGCGGCATGGGGTCGAGCCCCGGCTGATCATGGCGATCATCAAGGCCGAATCGGGATTCGACGCCAAGGCCGTCTCTTCGGCCGGGGCCAGCGGGCTCATGCAGCTCATACCCGGCACGCAGCGGCATCTTGGGGTGCGCGATGCGTTCAATCCCGATGAAAATGTGGAGGGCGGGGTACGCTATTTCCGATCCATGCTGGATCGGTACGGCGGGAATGTTTCGCTGGCTTTGGCGGCGTATAATGCCGGGCCCGCCAATGTGGACAAGTACGGCGGCATCCCTCCGTTTGAGGAGACCCGCAGTTACGTGCGCAGGGTGCTTGCGCTGTACGCTACCCCGTGATGAATCCGATCCACCAGTCGAAGATTTCCTGTCCGGCGATGATGTGCACGAACGCGCCGAGGCTCAGGAACGGGCCGAACGGGATGGGCATTTCGCGCAAGGGCGCTTCGTGGGGCATCAGGCAGGCGACGAGCAGGAAGGCGGCAAGGGCCGAGACCCCCGCGACCAGCGTGATCAGCGGCAGGCCGAGCGGCCCGCACAGGACGCCGAGCATGAGCATGAGTTTGACGTCCCCGAACCCCATGCCGTCCACGCCGCGCAGGTGTTTGAAGATGAGAAGCACGGCGAGGAATGTCCCGCCGCCCACAAGCCCGCCGAGGAGCGCGTCCGCCCAGTCCATGCCGAGGGCGAAGATGGCGGCGGGCACGGCCAGCGCGGTTCCGCCGAGCGTGATGCCGTCGGGGAGGATGAAGCATTCCAGATCGATGCCTGAGGCGACGATGAGCATCCCCGTGAACGCGAGATAGACGGGAAAGGCAAGCGTGGGGCCGAAGCGCCATGCCAGAAGGCCGGACGTCAGGCCGGACAGGAGCTCGACGAGCGGATACCGGATATGAATGGGCTTGCGGCAGCGGGCGCACTGGCCGCGCAGCAGCAGATAGCTGAGGACGGGGACGAGTTCCCAGAAGCGGAGGCGCTGTCGGCAATGTGGGCAATGGGAAGGCGGAAAAAGGATGGATTCGCCGCTGGCGTACCGATGGATGCAGACGTTGTAAAAGCTGCCGAGCAGGAGTCCGAGCAGCGTGGCGGCGGGGATGAACAGTTCGGGATGCAGCAATTCCGGGGGGATGGTCTGGTACACGCGGAGCCTTCCTTTGGCATGCCCGATCGGGCAACGGTGCGTGGGCTGCCGGTAAGCCTTTTGCGGCCGGGCCCAGCATGTTGTGGGCATGTTCACAAATGGCGGGCGGGCCTTCAGCGGAGATGGCAGGATCTTCCGTCTCGCGTATTTCATACGCACCTTGTTCCTGCCGAGATGTACCAAGAACCGGGCGCTCCGGCAACAAAAACCGTGCGGGAAGGTCATGCATGGCAAAAATAGACAGTCTTTTTCATTTGTTGCATGCCAATCACGGTTCGGATTTGCACCTTTCGGCGGGCAATCCGCCGCTCCTGCGCATTTATGGGGATCTCGTGCGGGTGGACGCTCCGGCTGTCACGGCCGGGGAGCTTTTGGCCGTACTGCGTGAAATGGTTCCCATAGAGCGCGTACGGGCATTCGAGCGGACGGGCGATCTGGACTTCGCCTATGAAATTCCGGGGCTGGCGCGTTACCGTGCCAACTTTTTCCGGCAGAACCGCGGCATTTCCGCGGTGTTCCGCGAAATCCCGCAGCGCATCGGCACGGTTGAGGAGCTGGGGCTTCCGATCATGCTGCGCGAGCTGGCCCTGCTGCCCAAGGGCCTCGTGCTTGTGACCGGCCCCACCGGGAGCGGCAAGTCCACCACGTTGGCCGCGCTCGTGGATTATGCGAACACCAAGCGCCGCGACCATATCATTACCATTGAAGATCCCATCGAATTCGTGCATCAATCCAAGAGCTGCCTCGTGAACCAGCGCGAGATCGGGCGCGATACCCTTTCGTTCGGCACAGCGCTGCGTTCCGCACTGCGCGAGGATCCCGACATCATCCTTGTGGGTGAAATGCGCGATCTCGAAACCATTTCCCTCGCCCTCGAAGCGGCGGAAACGGGGCATCTCGTGTTTGCGACCCTGCACACCATCTCCGCGTCCAAGACCATCGACCGCATCATCGAGGTCTTCCCGCCGGAGGAGCAGGCGCAGATACGGACGAGCCTTTCCGAGTCGATTCAGGCGATCATCGCGCAGACGCTGTTCAAACGGGCCGACAAAAAGGGCCGGGTGCCCGCGCTGGAAATCCTGTTCGGCATCCCGTCCGTGCGGAACATGATCCGCGAGAACAAGACGTTTCAGTTGCCGAGCGTTTTGCAGACCAATCGCAATGTGGGGATGCAGACGATGGATGACGACATCGAACGCCTGCTTATGCGGCGCATCATCGCGCCTGAGGCGGCCCTCATCCACGCACAGGACAAGGGGCGTATCCGTGAGGCCATCGGGAAGTTGAAATAGCAAGGACGGGGCAGGGAAAAGCGGGAACCCCCGCCAGCCCATGCGCCTTGGGCATCAAGGCTGATTGCCCTGCTGTGGGCGCCGTACAGCCGTAAGCATGGTGCGGGCGGCCAGCCGGGTACGTTTTCCCTTTCGGATGCCGTCGGCTGGCGTAGGTGGCTCGTAACGGCAGGGGGATGAAAACCGTTGGGGAGGCTGGCTGGTCATGGTGTTGGCGTTGATCCGTGCCGCTGGCGGATGCCGTCGGCTGCCGGAAGCTGTAAAGGCCGGTGCGCACGCCCGTCTGGAGCCGGTGGTGTCCTGCGTGCCGGGCGGTTGCCGCAGGGGAAGGCGGATACCGCCGGGAGCATGCCGGACAAAGGCGGGGAGTTATGAAGATGCCGAACGCGTGCCTTGTCGCGGGAAGCCGTTCTTCAAGCCGCATCTTTGGAGATGCCGCCGTTGCTCCTGAAGAGGCGGAACCGGATATTGCGGAAGTGGCGGTTGGGCAGGGAACAGGATATGGAAAAGGACGCACTCCCTGATACGCTGGGGCGTTCCGTTTGCGGCCCGGCGAGGCCCTTGCCGAACTGGTGCGGGCGTTGTACGCTTCCGGATCCGCCTTGGAACTTGCCTTCGGCAACAACCCCGGATACGGAAACGATTTGACGCCGGGCCGCAGGAGCCGACTTTCCCGCCGTAGCGTATATCCCTCCGCCGTCCATGACCAAGCGCGTGCGGCCTTGGTGCATTCAGCACGCTGGAAGAGGGATGTACGGCGCGGCTGTTGCGCTTGGTTTTCATCCGTGGCGCTGGCCTCGATCCGGCGTCGGGGCAACGGGTTGTGGTTTCATGGCTCCGTGCGGATTTGCGGCGGAGCGGGCCGCGTGGAGTTGGCCTTTCCGCTTCTCTCCGCTGGCCGGGGCCTCCGTGCGGCTGTTGCCGTCTTCGGCGGGGCGTGTTTCATATCCCATACAGTTACAGTGAAAGAGACAGGAAGTGTTCATGTCCACATTACGTTCCATTGTCTTATGCGGCGGCAGCGGCACCCGCCTCTGGCCCCTCTCCAGGGCGTTGTATCCCAAGCAGTTTATGGATCTGGGAGGGCATACCCTGTTCGGCGATACGGTGGATCGGGCGGCGGCTTTGCCGGACAGCGCCGATCCGTTGGTGGTCTGCAATGAAGAGCACCGCTTTTATGTGGCGGCGGCCTTGCAGCAGAAAGGCGTATCCGGGACTATTCTGTTGGAGCCCAAAGGACGGAATACCGCGCCCGCCATTGCGCTGGCGGCGTTCGCGGCGTTGTCCGGCGGCGACGATCCGTTGCTGCTGGTGCTGCCGTCCGATCATGTGCTGAAACCTCAGGCCGTTTTTGCCGAAGCCGTGGCGCAAGCCCGTGCCTGCGCCGAGTCCGGGCGTATCGTTACGTTCGGCATCACGCCGGATGCGCCGGAGACAGGGTTTGGGTATATCCGTTTGGGAGAGGCGCTGCCTGCGGGCGGGTATGCCGTGGCGCGTTTTGTGGAGAAGCCGGATCTCGCCAGAGCCGAGGCCATGCTGGCGGATGGGGGGTATCTGTGGAACAGCGGCATGTTCCTGTTCCGCGCTTCCGTCTACCTTGAAGAACTGGCCCTGCATGCCCCCGGCATCCATGCGGCGTGCAGGGCGGCGTGGGAAGGGCATCACGCCGATCATGACTTTATCCGCCCCGACGCCGGCGCTTTCCTGAGTTCGCCCGCCGACTCCATCGACTACGCGGTGATGGAAAAGACGGGCCGGGCCGCCGTGGTTCCCCTGACCGCCGACTGGAGCGATCTCGGGTCATGGGAGGCGTTCTATGAAGCCGCCCCGCATGACGGGGACGGCAACGTGCTTGTGGGGGATGTGTACGCCGAAGGCGCGGAAAACTGCTATCTGCACGCCTCCAAGCGGATGGTCGCCGCGCTCGGCGTATCGGATTTGGTGGTCGTGGAGACGGCGGACAGCGTGCTGGTGGCGGATCGCGCCCGCACGCAGGACGTGAAGAAAATCGTGGAGTCCCTGAAAGCGCAGGGGCGCGGCGAGGCGGAAAACCACCCGCTGGTCTACCGCCCGTGGGGGAGTTACGAAACGCTGGCGAGGGGCGAGCGTTTCCAGGTGAAGCGCATCATCGTCAAGCCGGGCGGCCAGCTTTCGCTCCAGAAGCACCACCACCGGGCGGAGCATTGGGTGGTGGTCGAAGGGACGGCCGAGATCACCGTTGGCGGCAAGGTGCTCCTGTACCATGAAGACCAGTCCACCTACATTCCTCTCGGCACCGTGCACCGGCTCAAGAACCCCGGCATGATCCCGCTGGCCATCATCGAGATCCAGTCCGGCAGCTACCTTGGGGAAGACGACATCGTGCGTCTTGAAGACAGCTACGGGCGCTGACCATGAAACTGCTCCTGACCCTGCTTCCGGCGCTCCTGACCCAGACCACGGGACGCCGCAATCAGCGCATCGTGATCGGCTTTCTGCTGTTCACGACCGTTCTGGTGGCGCTGTTCAGCATCGTGTTTCATCAGATCATGGCCTATGAAGGGCGGGATTATTCTTATATCACCGGCGTCTACTGGACGCTGACCGTCATGTCCACGCTGGGGTTCGGGGACATCACCTTCACGAGCGATATCGGGAAATTGTTCTCCATCATCGTGCTGGTGTCGGGCATCATCCTCATCATGATCGTGATGCCGTTTACGTTCATCCGTTTCGTGTACCAGCCGTGGATCGAGGAATACAACAACAAGCGCAAGCCGCGCTCCCTGCCGTCCGATACCAGCGGCCATACGGTTCTGGTGGGCGACAACGACATCTCGTTGAGCGTGGCCCGCAAGCTCCGGCAGCACAACTATCCGTACGTCATCCTCGTACCGGACGGGCAGCACGCGCTGGAGCTGTACGACAACCGCTATAATGTGGTGACCGGCGAGTTCGACGACGCCAACACCTACCGGAACCTGCGGGCGGACAAGGCCGCGCTGGTCGCCGCGCTCGAAGGGGATCTGCGGAATACGAACATCGCCTCCACGGTGCGCGAAGTTGCGCCGTCAACCCTGCTCGCCGCCAGCGCGGAGAACCCGGAGGCCATGAACATCCTCATGCTGGCGGGGTGTGACCACGTCTATTCGTTCACTGAGATGCTTGGTCGGAGCCTTGCCCGCCGCGTTTACGGAACCCGCGCCCAGTCGAACATCATTGCCCGGTTCGGGACGTTGTGCCTTGCCGAGGCCCCGGTCATCCATACCGAATTTATGGGGCAGACGCTGCGTGAGTGCAGGTTCCGCGAACGCTTCGGCCTCAACGTGGCCGGGCTGTGGGAAGGCAACTCCTATATGTCCGCGCGCCCGGACAGCCGGATCGACGAGGCTTCCATCCTGCTGCTCGCGGGGACGGCGGATCAGCTTGAGGCCTATGACCGCAAGGCCGAACGGTGGAGCAAGGCGAACCGGACGCCCGTGCTCATCCTCGGCGGCGGCAAGGTTGGGGAAGCGGCGGCGGATGCCTTGGAACGCCGCGGCCTGCCGTTCTGCCTCGTCGAGAAGAACCCCCGGCTCGTGCCGCCGGACGATCCACGCTATATCCTTGGGAATGCCGGGGAGCTGGCGGTGCTCCAGCGGGCGCACATCATGGAAACCCCGTCCGTCATCGTGACCACGCATGACGACGACCTGAACATCTATCTGACCATCTATTGCCGCAAGCTGCGGCCTGACGTGCAGATCCTCAGCCGTTCAACGCTCGATCGCAACGTGGCCTCCCTGTACAATGCCGGGGCGAACCTGGTGATGTCGCACGCTTCGATGGCGGCGAGCACGATCATCAACCTGCTCAGCCCCGGCCGTGTGACCATTTTGACCGAAGGCTTGAATATTTTCCGGGTGACGGCTCCCCCGGCCCTCGTCGGCCTGTGCCTGCGCGACAGCCGCATTCGCGAAAAGACCGACTGCAACGTGGTCGCCTTGAAGAGTCAGGGCGTATTGCGCGTGCCCCCGGACCCCAACGCGCCCATGAAGCCCGATACGGTGCTTGTCCTCATCGGCACCGCCGATGCCGAGCGCCGGTTCATGGAGCATTTTCCGAGTTAGGTGGCGTAGTTGGAGGGGGGAGGAGGGAACTTTCTGGAGAAAGTTCCCTCCTCCCCCCTCCAAGCCTCCCCCCTTCTCCCTCAAAGACTTTTGACTTTATCGAATCCCTGTTCGCCGCGTTCCCTGTGTCTCGTTTGATCGGGTGGTGCTTTCCTTCTCAGGGGAAAAATCCTACATTTCATAAAGTGTTCGTCTTCTCCTTTTTCAGAAGGTTTCTTCATGGCAGGCAAGATCAAGGAAACATATGTGTGTACGGAATGCGGGGCAAAGTCGCCGCTGTGGAGGGGGCAATGCCTCGTGTGCAAGGCGTGGAATTCGCTGGAATTGGTGGCCGCGCCCGCCGAGGGCGCACGGAAGCGCCCGATAGGGAGCCTCGGCCCTGTGAAGGCCATGCCGTTGGCCCATGTCGAGGATCATGGGCATGAGCCGTTCGGTACGGGGCTTGATGCGCTGGATCGCGTGCTCGGCAAGGGGCTCGTTCCGGGAAGCGCCCTGCTCATAGGCGGTGAGCCGGGCATAGGCAAGTCCACGCTCCTTTTGCAGATGGCGGGGGCCGTAGCCGCTTCGGGCAAGCTGGTCTTGTACGCAAGCGGCGAGGAGTCGCTGCCGCAAATCAAGGATCGCGCCAGCCGTCTGGGGGTGCTGCATGACAACCTGCTGGCACTGTCGACCTCACGGGTTGAGGACGTGCTGCCGCTGCTTGAGGGCGACGGCGCGCCTGATCTGCTAATCATGGACTCCGTGCAGACGTTTACGTCGGAAAGCGCGGAAGGGCTGCCCGGCAACGTGAGCCAGGTTCGGGCCGTGGCGACGGAAATCGTCGATGCCTGCAAGCGCGGCACCACGACCGTGGTTTTGGTGGGCCATGTCACGAAGGATGGTGCGCTCGCCGGGCCGAGGCTGCTTGAGCACATGGTGGATACGGTCATTTCGCTGGAAGGCGATCGGCGCCAGATGTTCCGGCTTCTGCGCGTGCTGAAGAACCGTTTCGGGCCGAATCAGGAATTGCTGGTCTTCCAGATGGTTCGGCAGGGGCTGGAAGTCGTTGAAGACCCCGCAACCTATTTTTTGGGCGCGCGCGACGCGAGCCTGAGCGGGACGGCGGTGGTCATGGCCGTGGACGGGCAAAGGCCGCTCGCCGTGGAAGTGCAGGCTCTGGTCACGCGCAGCTATTTGTCGATCCCCCGGCGCACGGGGCTGGGATTTGACGTCAACCGATTGCATCTTATCTTGGCTGTATTGGAAAAACGCCTGCGCCTGAATTTCGGTCAGGTGGACATCTATGCCAAGGTCGGCGGCGGCATGAAGATTCAGGAGCCGGGTATGGATCTCGCGCTCGTGGCAGCGATGCTGTCGTCCTTCTACGATGTCCCGTTGCCTGAGCGGGCCGTGCTGTGGGGTGAGGTGGATCTCAACGGGCAGATCCGCCCCGTGGCTGCGCACGATATCCGGCTTTCGCAGGCGCGCAGGCTCGGCTACAAACCGATCCTTTTCCCTTCACAGGGCGAGGGCGACGGCATCGCCACGGTCGTGGAATTGCAGGACAGGCTGTTCCGCCGCAAGAACTGACGGCGGAAGCGGAAAGGGCCTCAAGTCGATTAGGTGTGGATTCTCCACGGGCCGGTTTTGGCGTGTGGGGAAAAAATGCATGACGCTCTCCCGTTGCCCTTGCGCAGCCCTTGCGAACGCGCTATTAGGAATTATTCTTTATTTAAAAGGACGATTGAACCATGAGCCAGAATCCCTTTCACGCGGCTCCGGGCGGCGAACCGGACGTCATCATGGACGCTGAGGTGGCGGAACCGAAAATGTATCAGGTTCTGCTTCACAATGATGACTATACGACTATGGAGTTCGTCGTGAATATCCTGATGACCGTTTTCCATAAGACGGCGGATCAGGCTACGAACATCATGTTGGCCGTACACAAGCGCGGAAAAGGCATTGCTGGGGTCTATCCTCATGAAATCGCCGAAACCAAAGTAAATAAAACTCATTTCCTTGCGAGAGAGGCAGGCTACCCCCTGCGTTGCACGCTTGAGGAGGTTGGCGCATGATTGGCAAGAACTTACAGAAAGCATTGAGCATTGCGGTGGAGGAGCTGAAACAGCGTCGGCATGAATACCTGACGCTGGAGCATGTCCTTTACGGCATTGCATCCGAGCCTTCCGGGAGGAAGCTCATCGAGCGGTGCGGCGGCAGTGCGCCCGTGCTGCGGCAGGCCCTCGATCATTTTTTCAAAACATATATGGAAAGCCTCGCCGAGCCCACCAAGGACGTTTACCAGACGCTCGCCGTCCAGCGTGTGCTGGACAACGCGCTGGCGCATGTCAAAAGCGCGGGACGGGATGAGGAGATTGGCGTTGAGGTCGGCGACGTGCTCGCCGCGATCCTTGAGGAAGAGGAATATTCGTGGGCTGCCTACTGCCTGAAAAAGCAGGGCATCACCCGGCTTGCCGTGCTGGAGAGCATCTCCAACAACGACGAAGAGGCGGAAGGCGGATCATCCTCGGAATCTGGAGGGGGCGAAGGCGGCGCCGAATCGGCCAAGGACGCTCTGGCCCGCTACACGGTGGATCTGACGGCCCGCGCCCGTGAAGGCAAACTCGATCCGCTGGTCGGTCGCGAGATGGAACTGTCGCGTTCCATCGAAATCCTCGCCCGGCGCCGTAAGAACAATCCGCTGTACGTGGGCGATCCCGGAACCGGGAAGACCGCCATTGCGGAAGGCTTGGCCCTGCGCATCGTCAGCGGCAATGTGCCGCAGGAGTTCAAGGATACGAAAATCTATTCCCTTGATCTTGGGGCGGTGCTCGCCGGGGCGCGTTACCGCGGCGACTTTGAAGGCCGCATCAAGGCCGTGGTCGGAGCGCTGCAGAAGATCCCCGGCGCGATCCTGTTTATTGATGAAATCCACACCATTGTGGGCGCCGGCTCCACCAGCGGGGGCTCGATGGACGCTTCCAACCTGTTGAAGCCCATCCTTGCCGAAGGCAAGCTCCGCTGCATCGGCTCGACGACCTACGACGAGTTCCGCAACCACTTTGAAAAGGATCGTGCGTTGGCCCGGCGTTTTCAGAAAGTGGACATCAAGGAGCCTTCGCTGGACGAGTGCGTGGACATCCTCAAGGGCCTCCAGCCCCACTATGAGAAGCACCATAACGTGCGCTACTCCGCATCGTCCCTGCGGGCGGCGGTGGAGCTCTCCGCCCGCCACGTGCAGGATCGCCTGCTGCCCGACAAGGCCATCGACGTCATGGATGAAGCCGGGGCTTCCGTGCGGCTGCGTCCGGGCTTCAAATCCGGCTCTTCGGTTTCGCGTCAGGACGTGGAACGCATTGTGGCCCGTATGGCCGGGATTCCCGCCCGCACCGTTTCGGGCAAGGAGCGCGACCGCCTGAAGACGCTCAAGGATGACCTCCGTTCCGTGCTGTTCGGGCAGGATGAAGCGGTGGACATCGTGACCCGTGCCATCCTGCGTTCGCGGGCCGGGCTCGGCAGGACGGATCGCCCCGCCGGTTCGTTCCTTTTCTATGGGCCCACCGGGGTCGGCAAGACGGAGCTCGCCAAGCGGCTTGCCGAGCGCATGGGCGTCGCCTTCCTGCGTTTCGACATGAGCGAGTATATGGAAAAACATGCCGTGTCGCGGCTTATCGGCGCGCCTCCCGGCTATGTGGGCTTTGATCAGGGCGGCCTGCTGACCGAGGCCGTGCGCAAGACGCCCTATGCCGTGGTGCTGATGGACGAAATCGAAAAGGCGCATCCCGACATCTTCAACGTGCTGTTGCAGGTGATGGACTACGGGACGCTGACGGACAACACGGGCCGCAAGGCCGACTTCAAGAACGTCGTCCTGATCATGACCTCCAATGCGGGCGTCCGGGATATGGATGCCTCGCCGATGGGCTTCATTGAGGCCCCTGCGGGCAAGGTGGCCCAGAGTGCGGCGCAGCGCGGCCGCAAGGCTGTGGAGGCGATGTTCAGCCCCGAATTCCGCAACCGCTTGGATGCGTTGGTGCCGTTCAATGCCCTGACGCCCGACCTGATGGGCATGATTGTGGACAAGTGCATAGCCGAAATGGGCAAGGGCCTTGCCGACAAGAAGGTCAACCTGACCCTGACGCCCGAAGCCCGGAGCTGGCTGGCCAAGGAAGGCTATGACGCCAAGCTCGGCGCGCGTCCCTTGCAGCGCCTCCTCCGCGAGGCCCTGGAAGATCCGCTGGCCGGGGAAGTCCTCTTCGGACGTCTCGTCAAGGGCGGTACGGTCGTCGTGGATGAGCCCGAAGAAGGCGGCGACAAGCTGGTCTTGACGTTTGAGGAAAAGTAGGGGGGAAGATTGGTGAAGATTGGGGGAAGGGAGGAGAAACCTTTCTGAAGAAAGGCTTTCTCCTCCCTTCCCCCAAACCCCCATCCCTCCTCTTCCAAAGACGTTCATTTTTATTGAATCCCTGTTGCCCGCATTCCCTGTGGACGATAGAATGCGAATTGTAATATTTTTTGATGGCAAATCCGTTTCGTGCAGAAAAAAGAGAAGCCCGAACAACTCTGTTCGGGCTTTTTCATCTTCCGTCTTTCTTCGCTGCATCGGAGTGGAACGAACTTCTTTCGCGCCGCCTCCCCACCAGTCGAAAGTCTTTGGGGGAGAAGGGGGGAGGTTTGGAGGGGGGAAGAGGGGACTTTCTCCAGAAAGTCCCCTCTTCCCCCCTCCAAGTCCCTCTTTCCTCCTTCCTCCTACCCAGCGAAATAATACTTCCAAATAAGGGAAACGAACAAAATGACGAGCGAGAGGAGCAGAAAACGGCGGACGATGGTCGGGCCGGTACGGATGGCGAGCTGGCTGCCGGTGAGGTTGCCGAGCACGTCGGCCACGGTCATGGGAATGGCGTAGAGAAAAAGCACGTCGCCGTGATACAGGAAGACAAACAGCGAGCCGAGGTTGGAGGAAAGGTTGAAGACCTTGGTCAGCGCGGAAGCCTGAATGAGGTTCATGCGCAGGCAGACGTTGAAGGCGATGATGAAGAAGCTGCCCGCGCCGGGCCCGAAAAAGCCGTCATAGAAACCGACGCTGAAACAGATGAGCGGGGTCAGCAGGCAGATGTCTTTTGAGGTGAAGCTGTCCTTACACGGCTTGGAGCGCCGGGGGATCAGGGTTATCATGGCCGCTACGGGGAGCAGGGCGATCAGGATTTTCCCGGCTGTCTGGGGATCGAAGGCGAGGATGCACTTGCTGCCGACCGCGGAACCGAGCAGGGCACAGGGGATGCCGACGAAGGCCAGTTTCCACAGGATGAGCCCCTTGCGGGCGAAGTTGAGCATGGCCGCGCCCGTGCCCATCGCACCGACGAACTTGTTGGTGCCGAGCGCCTGCTGCGGCGAAACCCCCGCGATCAGGATGGCCGGCAGCCTGAGCAGCCCGCCGCCTCCGGCGATGCTGTCGATGAGTCCCGCAAGAAAGGTGACGATGCAGAGGAGAGATACGGTCAGGAGCATGAAAACTTCCCCGGAGCTGAATACATTGGTGTTGAAAGTCGACAAAAAGCGTAGGCCCCTGTTGCCCCATACGGAAAACCTTCCCCTATGGGAGGGCGGCATATGATATACCGCCTGCATCCCGATTACCCGGAACTGTTTCCTGATCCGGAGGGGGCCGATCCGGAGGGCCTTGTGGCGGTCGGCGGCGACCTGAGCGTCCGCCGCCTGCTGGCGGCCTACAGCGCCGGGATTTTCCCGTGGTATGGGGAAGGCCAGCCTTTGCTCTGGTGGTCGCCCGATCCCCGGTGCGTCCTGTTTCCTGAAAACTTCCGCATTCCGCACACCGTCCGCAGGGAGATACGCAAGTGCGGCTTTTCCGTGACCGTCAATCAGGCTTTTCGCGAGGTCATGACGGGATGCGCGGCTGCACCGCGTTCGGATCAGGACGGGACGTGGATCATGCCTGAAATGGTGGATGCCTACGCCAGCCTGCATGAACTGGGTTTTGCCCATTCCGTTGAAGTGTGGGAACATGACGCGGTCGGAAATACGCTCGTGGGCGGCCTGTATGGGGTCGGGCTGGGGAGGGCGTTTTTCGGGGAATCCATGTTCCATGTGCGCCCCCACGCATCCAAGCTGGCTTTGGTCAGGCTGATGGAGTGGCTGAAAACGCGGCATTGCCAACTGGTCGACTGCCAGATGGCGACGAACCACATCATGCGTTACGGCGCGGAATGTATCCCTCGGCATGATTTTCTGCAACAGCTTCGGAAGGCCCTCCGCCGCGATGGATACGCCTAAAAGAAGGCTCTGAGCATATGGTTGTTCCATCTCCACAGTATGGTAAAAAGCGCGGCTTTTTCCCTCAGTTTTCCGCCGATGGACTTTATGGTTGAGGCATTTTATTGGTTATTCCCTTGGAATTTTTGAGAAATAAGGCACCAGCCGTTTCCTATGTCACAGCCTAAAACAAAAGGCCCGTTCTTGCGAAAGGGCCTTTTGTTTTGCGGCGGTACGGGGGACAGGTTCCATGCCGCCGGGGGATGTAGAAATGTTACTGTATGGTATTGTGTGCGCTTCCACACACGGATTCCAGAAAATCCGCCGCACGCCTCTCTGACCAATAGAGGGCGTTCCCCGGCGTGACGAATCCTACGTGCCCGCCCCAAGGGGGCATTTCCAGCGTCATGGCCGTATTCGTTTCCGCAATGCGGATCGGATAGCAGCCCGGCGAAAGGAAGGGGTCGTCCGAGGCATTGATCAGCAGGAAGGGCACATCAATGTGCTCCAGAAAGCGCAGGCAGCCGCTTTCGCACCAATAATGGCGTGCGGAACGAAAGCCGTGCAACGGGGCGGTATAGCGGTCGTCGAATTCACTGAACGTGCGGATGCGGCCGAGCCCGTCGATGCCGATCTGATCAGGGAATCGGGAATGTTTTGCTTCGACCTTCCGCCGCAGCGTCCGCAGGAAATAGGCCATATACGGAGCACGGGAGGGCAGGGAAAGGACTTCCGCCGCGCCTTCCATGTCGCACGGGACGGAAAGGGCGACGGCGGCGCTTACCTGCGAAGGGATGGCCCGGCCGCGCTCTCCGAGGTACTTGAGCGTTTGGTTGCCGCCCATGCTGAACCCCACAAGCACGATGCTCCCGTAGCCGAGGGAGACGCAGTGCCGCACGACAAGGTGCAGATCATCCGTTTCCCCGCCGTGGTAGAGCGGAAGCGTGCGGTTCATTTCGCCGGAACACCCCCTGAAATTCCGGGCCACCACATCCCAGCCCCGGCGGTTGAGGGCTTCCGCCATGCCGAGCATATACCGGCGTGTGCTGTTCCCTTCGAGCCCGTGCGACAGGATGGCTACGCGCCCGGAACGGATGCCCGCACAGGCGGGGATATGATCAATGTCGATGAAGTCGCCGTCGGGGGTCTCAAGGCGTTCGCGCCAGAGGGAAGGCAGAGGGGGATTGCGGAACAGCACGGGCCAGATGGTTTGCAAGTGACCGTTACGTAACCATATGGGAGAATTATAGGACGAATGATTGACGACGGGCATGGCTTCCTCATAGCGGTTACATGGTTGTCCCTTGTTGTACACCATACCGCGCCATCTGCCCACCCGGTTAGACAGCCTGAGGCGGCCCTGAGCGAAAGGCGGAATCGGCACTGCTTTTATCCCGAATCAGGGCAAAGATTCATCGCGGGGGGCCTTACGTTTCATTCGTTGTGGCGGCATGGCGTTTTTTGAGGGGGGGGACATGCGGCATCCATTCGTATGCGGCCGCATCACGAGATATTTATTTTTTAATGGATTATAAAAATATTTTTAATTTCAAATGGTTAAAATAAAATTTTGGCTGTGCCATAGAAAACGGTTGATGCCTTATTTCTTGAAATTCCAAAGAAATAACCAATAAAATCCTCCAATCATGGAGCCCACCAGCGGAAAAATTGGAGAAAATATATATTTCAGTAGGCTCTGTTATATACATGGTTATTTCATCTCCTCAGCACGGTGAAAATACAGCCTTTTTCTCCAGTTTTTCCCTTGGCGGACTTTATGGCTGAGACATTTTATTGGTTATTCTCTTCGAACTTCAAGGAAAAAGGCATCAACCATTTTCTATGATACAGCCTTTCAGTATGTTACTGAGACAAAACAACCATATAATGACAGAGCCAAATTTTTATTGAAAACGTGAATGCCTCCGCATCACGGCAACGTGGACTCAGCAGGGGAAGCCTTGCGATGATGCCGCCATCCCTGTCAGCCCTTTTGTTTCAGCTTATACAGACCTGCCGGTTTCGTTTTGCGCCTTCCGAGGCAACGGGATAAAGGAATATGTTTCCCTTATATAGATGTTTGTTTCAGGGAGAACAGAAAAATACGATAATTGTTTATCTATAAACATAAAACGATGTTTCATTGCGTCAGAATGGTTTTTATCCAGAGCGGGTGAATCACTTTTTATTCCTAATAATATGTAATCAATGATGGATACTAAAAAAGCAGATAGGATTTGGCGTTTTTCCCACCCTTGGCGGCACGATAAGGAACAAGCTTTTTTGAACTAAAATATGTATTAGTCTATTTTTCTCAACTGATATAGACAAAAAAATGCAGAGGCATTATTGATATGCCTTTCTTCGTTTTATTATTCCTATCTTCGTATGTTGAGGAAAATGTATGCAAAAAACTAAGAAAGGGCAGTTGGGGTTTACGCTTATTGAAATCATTTCGGTACTGGTCATTTTAGGCATTCTCGCCGCCGTCGCGGTGCCGAAATATTATGATCTGCAAAAAGAGGCGGCGGACAAAGCGGCCTCTGCTGTTGCTGCCGAGGCTATTGCCCGGTATAATATGCGTTTTGCCAAAGAGTTGCTTACAGGTAACAAGACATGCAGCGATGCGTCGCATGCTGCGAAGATAGAAGCTTTTGGCAATGACGGTGACGCAGCGGACTATGGCACGGATTGGAAAGTTACCTATGAGGGTAGCAAAGTCACGGCAACGAATGAAGCGATTGGCGGGACATACACAATCGACTTTGAAGAGCCCCTCTGTGATTAACGGATGGCTGTATCATAGGGGATGAGCGTTTCATCTCCACAGCGGAGTGAAGCCCACAGCTCCCTTCTTCCGTTTTCCGATAGCACAGCGTTATGGCTGTGTTTTTACTGATTCATTATTTGAAATTTTAAAAAGGAAATGCCAGCCGGTTACTCTGACGTAGCCTGATGGATTATTATCCCAGGTTGTGTCGTTATATTATCTATAATTATTTGAAATTATTAAATTATTTTTTAGGTTGCAAGAATTTATTTTAAATAATTTCAAATAGTTATATATTGAATGACGACGCAGCCTAGGCGGTGTCATAGAAAATGGTTGATGCTTTTTTTTGAAATTCGAAGGGAATAACCAATAAAATGTCTCAGTCATAAGTCCGCCAAGGGAAAAACTGGATAAAAAGGCTGTATTTTCATCGTGCTGTGGAGATGAAACAAGCACGTACTATAACAGAGCCTTATCCTAAAGGAGCCTCCCCCTCTTCAAGAAGGGGAGGCTCTCTCTCTCTCTCTCTCTCTCTCTCTCTCTCTCTCTCTCTCTCTCTCTCTCTCTTGCGTTTATTGGCCGCCGATGCACAAGACATGCGCGTAGCGGCCCGATTTTTTACCGGTCGTTTCCACGAGGCGATGTGCAAGATCCCGGCAATGCTGGCAGGCGTTGCGAGGCAAAAGCAGGCACAGGCTTTTATCGACGCGATCCGACGATGTTTCGATGCAGGTCAGGCCGGGGCAATCGGGGCAGAGCCGTATGCCTTCATTCTGGTGTTCGCTGAGGCCGTCGGTGTCGTAATAGATGTCCCGCTCGCGCCGCCACCATTCGCCGTCGCGACGGCCTTCGGAGGGGCGGGACGGCGGGTTGTGGTACTGATTCAGAACATCGTCGCAGAGGCGCGAAATGTATTCCGTGACTTGCGGGCGCTGCCTGAGCGCCTTGGCGTCGTGATCCGGTTCATGGACGTGTTCAAACGGCAGGCCCGCCAGCGCGAGGCAGATGCCGAGATTGACGTAGGGCAGGGCGCCGCGGATGGAGTAACCGCCCTCAAGCACGGCGATATGCGGATTGAGGAGCGCATTCATGGCGGCGTAGCCGTGCGCGGAAAGCTGCATGTTGGTGAGGGGATCGGTATAGTGGTTGTCTTGCCCCGCCGAGTTGATCACCAAGTCGGGTTTGAACGCCTCCAACAGCGGCAGCACCACGTTTTTTGTAACGTATAGGTAACCTTCGTCCCCGGTTCCGGGCGGAAGAGGGATGTTCACCGTCCGCCCAAGCGCGCCGGGGCCGCCGCATTCCGGCAGGAACCCCGTGCCGGGATACAGCGTCCTGCCGTCCTGATGCATTGAAATGAACAGCGTATCGGGATCGTTCCAGTAAATGTCCTGCGTGCCGTCCCCATGATGGCAGTCGGTATCAACGATGGCCACACGCAGCGGCCCGAAGCGGCTGCGCAGGTTTTCGATCATCACGGCTTCCATGTTCACGTTGCAGAAGCCGCGGTTGCCGTGGGTGACGCGCATGGCGTGATGTCCCGGAGGCCGCACCAAGGCGAAGGCCCGTTCACGTTCCCCGGAAAGCACGAGCTCACCGGCCCGGATGGCGCCTCCCGCCGAGGCGAGGTGCGATGCGGAGCACACGCGCCCGACGTTCGGCAGGCAGAAGTGTACCCGCTCGATATCTTCATAGGTGGCTACGCCGGGTTTGTACTCGGTAATGCCCGGAAGGTCGAACAACCCTTCCTCACGGAGCTGATCCTGCGTATACAACAGGCGCTCTTCGCGTTCCGGATGCGTCGGGCTGATCGCCCAGTCGAACGCCGGGAAGAAGACGACGCCAAGGGTTCGTTTGTTCATGGGGATATTCCTTTGTGAGATAACCGGGGCAGGGAGAAGAAAATCCCTGAAAAGGGAGCCTTTTTCCTTCCTCCGGCCTCCATCCTTCATCTTCCCAGACAGTTCGGCTGGTGGGCGAGGCTGTGCGGAGGGAGTTCGTTCCAGCGGAAGAAGAGAGCCTTTTGTTTGAGGAAAACGCCCGAACGTGTGAACGCTCAGGCGTCTGGATATGCGGGGAAATCCGATCAAGCAGGCGTTCAATGAGGCCAAACGCCTTGGGTGAGGAAGGGCCGTATGTACAGCTTTGGGGATGGGGAGGGAGAACCGTAGGGTGCCCTTCCCCAGAAAAGTCCTCCTCCCCTCCCCAATAAAAAACTAGAACCCTACCGCGTCGCGCACCATGCCACGGAAGCGGGCAAAGAAATACTGGCTGTCGATGGGGCCGGGGCAGGCTTCTGGGTGGTGCTGCACGGCAAGGATGGGCTTGGTCTTGTGGGCAAAACCTTCCAGCGTACCGTCGTTCAGGTTTACATGGGTGACGATCACATCGGAAACATTGTCGATGTCCACACAGAAGCCGTGATTCTGGGAAGAGATTTCCACATGCCCGGTCGCGAGATCCTTAACCGGGTGGTTACAGCCGTGGTGGCCGAATTTCAGCTTGCGGGTCGTGCCGCCCAAGGCATGGCCGAGGAGCTGATGGCCGAGGCAGATGCCCGCCACGGGATAGCTTTCGACAAGTTTCTTGATGGTCACAATCTCGTCGGTGAGGGTCGCCGGGTCGCCGGGGCCGTTGGACAGGAACACGGCCTGAGCGCCGCTGGCCTTGACCTGTTCGGCTGTGAAGGACGGCGGGACGACCAGCACGTCGAAGCCCTGCGCGGTCAGAAGGCGCAGGATGTTCCACTTGATGCCGAAGTCATAGGCCACGAGGCGCGGGCCTTCGCCCGGCCAGTTGTAGGAGCCGTCGGCGTTGAGTTCGGCGGGGACGCCGCCGTTGCCCGTCCACTTCCACGGCGTAGCGGGCATTACGCGGGTGACGAGGTTCTGGCCTTCCATTGAAGGCAGGGACTTCGCCTGCATGACGAGCTCGGCGGGATCGGTGATGGAGGTGGAAACCATGCCGCGCATGGCTCCGTGCATGCGCAGGTGGCGGGTTAGGGCGCGGGTGTCGATGCCCTCGATGCCGGGGACGCCGTGCTGTTGCAGGAAGTCGGGCAGGGAACACACGGAGCGCCAGTTGGAGGGCGTCTTGCAGCACTCTTTGACGATAAGGGCCGCGGCGTGGACTCTGCCGGATTCCATGTCTTCGGCATTGATCCCGTAGTTGCCGATCAGGGGCCACGTCATGCACACCATCTGGCCGTAATAGGAGGGATCGGTAAGGATCTCCTGATACCCGGTCATGCCGGTGTTGAAAATGACTTCCCCGCCGCCCTCACAGGGGCCGGTAAAGGAACGTCCTTCAAGTACAAAACCGTCTTCAAGAGCCAATAGCGCCTTCATTCCGTCTCCGTTATGTTGAAGCGTGGCGGCAGTCCCGCCGTTGCATTTGTCAAAGTCGCGCCTGCACCCGCATCAGCGGACGCAGCTTTTGCAGGTGTGCTCCGCGAGCAGCCCGCGGATGGTTTCCAGATCTTCCGGGGTGTCCACGCCGTGGGCTTCATAGCCTTCCACGCGGACTACGCGGACGGGGACGCCGTTTTCCAAAAAGCGCAGTTGTTCCAGTTTTTCCCGCTTTTCCAGCGGGGACTGCGGCAGGCCGACGAACCGTTCCAGCGCCCCCATGCGGAAGGCATACAGGCCGATGTGCCCCAGGATTTCCCCGTCCCCGCCCTCGCGGTCGAAGGGGATGCGCGAACGGGAAAAATACAGCGCGTCGCCGTTGGCCGCCGTCACGACCTTCACCTGATTGGGGGAAGCCGCACGTTCCGGCGAAATCGGCGTGGCGAGGGTGCTCACCTGCACCGTCAGGTCAAGGAAAGGCTGCACGAGCTGCCCGATGACGGCGGGGTCCAGCGCGGGCTCGTCGCCCTGTATGTTCACGATGACGGCGTGGGGCTCGACGCCGAGCTTTGAAGCGGCCTCGAAAACCCGATCCGTTCCGCTGGCGTGGTCGCGGCGGGTCATGACGCAGGGGATTTCCCATTCAAGGGCGGCTTCCGCAATGCGTTCGTCGTCCGTGGCAAGCACGATGTCCCTGAGCACCGAGGCGCGTTTCGCGTGGGCGTAGACATGCCAGAACATGGGGCGCCCCCAAATGTCGGCAAGCGGCTTTCCCGGAAAACGCGAAGAATCGTAACGCGCCGGAATGATGCCGTAGCATGGAATGGATGTGTTCATCTTTCCCCCGTGGGCCGATGCCCGTTCCCCGCAGGTATAGCAATATTCCTTTCCGCAATAAACCCTTTTTTTGAAGCGGGGTATGGACGGAAAAGGATACCGGAGGGGCGGGGAGGGCTTCCGTGACGGCTCATGGAGATCGGCGGAGTGCGGCGCTTCATGCGGAGGCTGCCGTCCCTCGGTCCGCCGGAGGAAATATGCGGGGCAAGGCGGACTGGAATCCTTGCCGCAGAAGAAAAGGGCTTCATACAGGGGAAGGCTGTGCCATAGAAGATGGCAGATGCTTTTTTCTTGAAGTTCCAAAGGAATAACCAACAAAATACCTTAGCCACAGATTCCGCCAAGGGGAAAACTGGAGAAAGGGGCTGTATTTTCACCATACTGTGGAGATGAAGCAGCCCCATGTCATGGCAGAGCCAAAGGGGAAAAGCCGCTGAAAGGAGGGGAGTCCCTTTCCCGTGAAAAGAGCTTTCCTGCGGCCTCGCTGTCCGGCCTTAATATCCGCCGGATGCCAGCTTGGTCATGTCCCACATGGGCATGAAGATGGCGAGGGCGAAGAAGCCGACGACGGCGGCGAGGACGACGATGAGGATGGGGCCGATGGCTTCGGTCATTTCACCCACGGCGTACTCAACCTCTTCGTCATAGTGGGCGGCGAGATCGTCAAGCATGGCCTCAAGGTTGCCGGCACCTTCGCCTACGGCAATCATATTGATGGCCAGCGGCGTGAAATAGCGGGCGCTGCTGAGCGGTTCCGCGATGCCTTGGCCTGATCGGAGTTTTTCCTTGATGGCGGAAAATTCCCGTTCCAGCGCGGCGTTGTTGATGGTTTCTGAAAGGATATCCAATGAATCAAGGATACTGACGCCGCTGCGCTGGAGGATGGAAAAGATGGCGGCGAAACGGGCCATGATCGACATCTGGACGACCTTGCCGACGAGCGGGAGGGTAAGCAATGCCCGGTCCCACAGATAACGGCCCCGGCTTGTCCGTATCCACCAGCGCGCCCAGAAGAATATGCCGACGGCAGCCGCCAGCAGCAGATACCAGTAGCCGGACAGTGCGGCATTCATGGCAAGGGCCATGCGCGTCGGGTACGGCAGTTCGATTTTGGCGTTGGCGAACAGCTTGGCGAAGTTCGGGACTACCCAGTTGAGGAGGAAAAGAAAGGCCCCGGCCAGCGTGATCAGCACGATTTTGGGGTAGCGCAGGGCTGATTTCACGTCGCTGTGGATTTTGTTTTCGTGTTCCAGCAGGTAGGTGAGGCGATCCAGCACGCCGCCCATCGAGCCGCTGAATTCGCCAGCCCGGATCATGGCGCAGTAGAGCGGGGAGAAAATATCAGGATGCGACCGGAATGCGTTATACAGCGTACCGCCCGTGCTTACCTGCTGCGCGATGTCCGCAGTGGCGGATTTGAGCGTGGGGTTTTCCGTCTGCGTCTGGAGGATGCCCAGAAGCTGCGTGATGGGGACGCCCGCGTTGAACAACGTGCGGAACTGTTTGCTGAACAGGATGATCTGTTTGCAGGTGACCGGTTTCTGGAAGAGCCTTTTGAGGCGCTTGCCCTTCAAAGGGCCGTCCTGACGGGTAACCCCAGTCGGCATGAGGCCGCGGCCAAGCAGCGTTTGGCGCGCCTGTTCCGCGCTTTCGGCCTCAACATCGCCGGTGAGCGTCACGCCTTCGTCATTGATCGCCCGGTAGGCGTACGTATGTTTCAGATCCGCCATGAGTGTCCTTTGCATAAACGGGGGAGGGGAGAAGGGCCCCTTCTGGAGAAGGGCCCCTTCTCCCCTCCCCCGAACCCCCTCCCCTCATCCCCCTAAGACTTTCGACTGGTGGGGAGGCTGTCCGGCAGGAGTCCCTTCGTATGGTTGGCCTGAACGGTAAGAAAGCATTTGGCGATGTCCCCGTTTTGCCGGTGTCCGGTACGGTTCAGGATGAGCATCGCAGGCTTTGTCATAGAATATGTCCGATATTCATATATCTAATGAATAATTATCGTTTATCTATTTTTCTGTTGACTGCTTTTGTTTCAGAACAGTTTATTGTTTTTTAGGCTCTGTCATAGCATTTGATTGGTATGATTTTATAGGAGTTGGCTTTGTTGAATTTTTAAATGTGGTTGCTGTAATTTTAACAATGAAAATATTTTCCCCGACATTTTTTTAAAATTACATAAAATGAAATGGCAATATATTGATATGGCAACGACGTTTTTTTATTGTCAATTTTAATAAGTACATCATAATTTATCATAGAATGTGATTGTTATATATTTATAGTTATAAAAATACAGCCGTTTCCTTCAATTTTTCCGTCAGTTGAATCTATGGATAGGGTATTTGTTGTTTACCATTTTGGAGTTTCAAGAAATGAAACATCAATCATTTGCTGTGATACGACCAATACGTAACGCAAAAAAGAATAGCCCTATCAGAGTATGTGGTTGCTTTTTATCTCTATAATATAAAGAATTACAGACTGTTATTCAGCTTTTTCGCTAATTGTCCCAATGGTTGGGGCATTTTATTGTTTATGGCTCTGTTAGAGTATGTGGTCGTTTAGTTTTTACAATATACTGAAGATATAGATTTTTTGTCCAATTTTTCCCGCTGGGAGGCTCTTGATTGGGGCATTTTACTAGGCCGTGTCGTCAATTAGATATAGTCTATTGAAATTATTTAACTGTTTTTAAGCCGCAAAAGAGTTATTTAAAATAATTTCAAATGGTTATATTAAACGACGACACGGCCTAGTTATTCCTTTGGAATTTTCAAGAAATAAAGCATTAACCGTTTCCTATGACACAGCCAAAAGCATATTTTCGGAACATCGGCAACTTGCCCCAGCAGCCGCCCGACAGGGACTCCTTTCGTGCGGCCTCCCCACCAGTCGAAAGTCTTGGGAAGGGAGGGGGTACGGGGGAGGGACAACCTTTCTTCAGAAAGGTTTCCCTCCCCCGGCTCTCCCTTTTTATACCATAGCAAAGCGGAGGGCTTCCTCGACGGTGGTGATCCCGGCGCGGATCTTGTGGGCCGCGTCCTGAGCGAGGGTGTTCATGACGCCCTGCCGCTGGGCGATGGCGGAAATCTCCTGCGCGTGGGCCCGGCGGACAATGGCTTCTTGGATTTCCGGCGTCACGGGCATCACCTCAAAAATGCCGATCCGGCCCAAATAGCCAGTGTTCCCGCAATGGTAGCAGCCTTTCCCGCGCCGGAAGGCCGCCCTTTCCCCATCCTTGATTCCAAAAAGCCTGAGCAGGGCGCGGGGCGGATCATAGGGCTCGGCACAATGGGGGCACACTTTGCGGACAAGGCGCTGGGCAAACGAGCAGAGGAGCACGGACGCGACGAGGTAAGGCTCAATGTGCATTTCCATGAGCCGGGAGACGGCGCCGGGCGCGTCGTTGGTGTGCAGGGTGGACAGCACGAGGTGCCCGGTGAGGGCCGCCTGCACGGCGATCTGCGCGGTTTCGCCGTCGCGGATCTCGCCCACCATGATCACGTCAGGGTCCTGACGCAGGATGGAGCGCAGGCCGGAGGCGAAGGTCATGCCCGCCCGGACGTTGAGCTGAACCTGCCGGATGCCGTCAATGCGGTATTCGACGGGATCTTCAAGCGTAATGGCGTTTACGTCCGGCTTGTTGAGAAGCTGGAGGATGGAATAGAGGCTGGTGCTCTTGCCGCTCCCGGTGGGGCCGGTGGACAGGATCATGCCGTAGGGCCTTTCGAGCGTTTTGAAAATGGCCTTGCAGTCCTTGCCGCTCATGCCGAGCTTGTCCAGCGTGTGGACGTGGTTGGTGCTCATATCGAGCAGGCGCATGACCACGTTTTCGCCGTAGATGGTCGGCAGGGTGGAGACGCGGACGTTGATTTCCCGGCGATCCACCATCATGGTGAAGCGCCCGTCCTGCGGCAGGCGGGTAACGGAAATGTCCATGTTCGCCAGAATCTTGATGCGCGAGACGATGGAGGCCCCGACGTTTTTCGGGGGCGAAGGCGTTTTGCGGAGCCTGCCGTCGATGCGGAAACGGATCTGGATGGAATCCTTTTCCGGGCTGATGTGGATGTCGCTCGCCGATTCGCGTACCGCCTGCGTCAGGATGGAGTTGACGAGGCGGACTACCGGGGCTTCGTCGGGCTGGCCGAGCTCGTCCCTGGGTGTTTCGCTGGCGATGAGCAGGTCGTCGGACGCCACGGGCTGATCGGGCAGGGCGGCAAAGCTCTCCATCACCCCGTCCATCGTGTTGAAATGGCCGTACAGCGCGGCGTAGAGCTGGGTGAACTCCTGCCGGAGGCACATGACCGGCTCCACTTCCCGATCCGTGGCGATTTCAATGCGATCCAGCGCGTCAATGTCCAGCGGGTCTATCATCGCCACGACCAGCACATCCCCACGGATGAGCAGGGGGACGGCATTGGTGCGCTGCGCGGCGTCGGAGGGCAGGCGCTCGGAAAGGGACAGGTTCAGCGGGAAACGGGAGGGCGTATAGCGCTCGATGCCCGTTTGGCGGCACACGGCGTCCACAACGTCGCTCTCACGGCAGATCCCCTGCTTGATCAGGTATTCGCCGAGCTTCAAGCCGCTGCTGCGCTGGCCTTGGAGGGCTGTTTCAAGCTGGTCGGCGCTGAGCAGGCCGGAGTCCAGCAGCAATTCTCCGAGTCTCATTCGCGTATGCATGCGCTATCTCCTCACGGCCCCGGCCGGGGGTGTGGGAGACGCCCCGTTTCGGAGCGAAGGGCTTTCGCTCATGGAAGGCGCGGGCGGGAGCGGCGGAATCTCGCGCGTGGGCAGGATTTCCGGCGTGATGAAGATAAGCACTTCCTCCATCGCCTTGCCCTTGCTCTCGTGGCCGAAGACGTGCCTGCCGCCGGGGATGTCCTTGAGACCGGGAACGCCCGCGTTGACGTCCGTGCCCTTTTCCTTGGTCAGGCCGGAAATGACCACGGTTTCGCCGTTGCGCATGATGAGGGTCGTCTCGGTCTGCTTCTTGATGATGAAGGGGTTGCCTTCCACGGAACGGGAGGTGTCCACCTCGTCCTTCTTGACCAGCACCTTGAGCTTGAGGTTGTCGCCGTCGATGACGTTGGGCGTCATCTCAAGGCGCAGTACCGCATCCTCGAATTTGACTTCACGGTCGCCCATGTTGCTTGTGGAGACATAGGGGACTTTTTCGCCGTTCTCGGTGTAGGCCATCTTGTTGTCCAGCGTGGTGATGGAAGGCGAGGACAGGATGTTGATGGTGCCGTCCTTTTCCATGAGGTTGAGCTGGGCTTCAAGCATGCTGCCTCCGGCCTTGCCGAACAGGAAGCCGAGCGAACCCATGTCGTTGGATGCGATGCCGGAATAGTCGAGGCCGAAAGGCGTTCCGCCGAGGCCGGAGCCATGCGTCCCGGTCAGGCCGCCGGTGACGGGGTCTTGCCCCTGCGTGCCGGATGCGCCGGAACCGATCCATGCGTGGTTGCCGTTGCCGAAGGAGCCGGAGCGCCAGACGCCGCCCCACTGCACGCCGAGTTCGCGGGCGGTTTCCTTGGTGGCTTCCACAATGTAGGCTTTGAGGTGAACCTGAGGGCGCGGGCGGTCGAGGTTGTCCACAAGCCTGATGATGCGCTGCTGATCCTGCTCCGTAGCCTGTATGATTAGGGCGTTGCTGTGTTCGTCCACTTCGATGACGGCGGCCTGCCCGCCTTGCCCGTTGGCGGCGGTAAGGAATTTGGTGAGGCTCTGCTGCAGGGCCGCGGCTTCGGCATAGCGCACGCTGACCACGCTGACGGTGAGCGGCGAATTCTGGCGTGAGATGAGCTCCTGCTGGGCAAGCTGGTTGTCGAGCGTCTGGAGGTTGATTTCCTTCTGCTTTTCCACGGCGGTCAGGACTTGCAGGATATTGCCCTGCCAGCGGTATTGCAGGCCGTTGGAGCGCAGCAGCCCTTGGAACACGTCCCGCCACGGGGATTTCTGGACATTGAGGCTGACCGTCCCGCCTACGCCGGGGCTGAGTATGATGTTGACCCCGGCGGCGGCCGCGAGGCTGCGCAGGGCGACGCCGACATCCACGTTATGGAGTTTGAGGGTAACGGGGATGGCGGGCAGGGGACGGGGCACGGCCTGTTCCCGTTTTTCCGCGTGGCGCATGATCACACGGGGTTCGGGGCGCAGATCGGAGGGCGCGGGCGAATACCCTTGTGAATCCTGCGAAAGCTGCTTCCAATGATCCATGAACGGCTGCTTTTTGTCTTGCTTGGGGGAGCAGGACGCCAGCAGGCAGAGCATGGCTAGGAGACAGAGGAAGGAAAAGGGCCGTTGTCGCATAGTATTCTCCGCTCGCCGCCGGGTCGCGCCGAAGCTGTTCGTTGAGAGGCGAGGTTAGTCGTCCCCGGAGTAGGGCAGGGTCCACTCGGCATTCCGCGAAGGCGAATAAAGGCGCACGCCGTCGGGATCGATGAACCGGATCACGTCGCCGGTATTGGGGAGCGTATCGCCCACGCCGTATTCCAGCCCGCCGATGATGGCGAGGGCTTTCTTCCCGGCCTGCACATAGCCGGAATAGACGAGGCCCGAAGCGTTTGCGGATGCCGCCTGTTTCGTGTCCGGCAGCCCGCTTGCCGGAAGGGTGAACGGATTGCGTGGGGCCGGGCGCAGCGAAGAGGCGAGGATGTAGCGCTGGCCTTCCGAGAGCGGGAGGGCCCGCAGGAGTGCTGCGACTTCCCCGGCGGCTGACTGGGCTTGCCTGAGGGAACTGTCCGTGCCGGACGGCGCAGGGGAAGGCAGCATCGAAAGGCCGGACTGGATGCCTCCCCCCATGACGGAGGCCCCCATGACCGCCAAAAGTATCTTTTCCCGAAGCGTCATCGTCTCAGCCCCTTATCAGTGCCGCAGGATGTTGGCCGGCTGCGTGAATGTGGCCCAAATCCCCAGTGAATATGCGGGGTGCGCTTCGGAAGGGGTGACGTTCAGGAATTCCATGCCGGAAAGCCACGGCTGTTCGCTCAGCAGGAGGACAAGCCGCCGGAAATTTTCGGGAGGGCCGGAAAGGGTGCCGTCCAGACGGATACGGTTCTTTTCCACAACGGTTTCGGCGGCGGGGACGAAACGGGAGCTTTGCATCCCGGAAAGGCTGACCATTTCCTGGAGTGAGGCGATGATGAGCGGCAGGGTATCCGGCGTCGGCAGGGGGGTGGCCGCTCCGAGGAGTCGCCGGGTTTCCTCGCGCCGGGCATTGAGCCCTTCCATGAGCGGCTGGAGGGTTTCCTGTACCTGTATCCGGTTTTCGAGCTCCTTGATTTCCGCTTCGAGCTTCCACGTGCAGTAGCGGAGCGGGGCGAGGCAAAACAGCAGCACGCCCAGCGCCGCCACGCCCTGAAGGGCGAGGGCCCTGAGGGGGAACCATGCCGGGACGGGCGGGAGGCGCATGTTACACCAGCCTCAGGGTTGCGACGAAGGAGAGGATTTCCGTATCCGTCTGCTGCTTTTCCACAAGCAAGGACAGAACCATAGGCGAGTGCTCCAGTTGGCTGAGGAATTCCGCAAGCTGCGATTCGCGCCGGAGCATGTCGCCCACTGCGCTCCCAGTGAGCACGGCGACGGCGTTTTCTTCGGGTTCGGATGGCTTCTTCGTGCCGCGCCGCGTTTCCTGTCTGCCGGAGGCCATGTCCTTGAACATAACCCGCATGCCTGTGATGTGGATGCCCTCAGGGGTGATGGCCGAGAGTTCGGTCACGAGTGCGGCGGCGATACGGCGTTTCGCCAGCATCCGGGCCTGCACCTGCCATTTCCGGGTATCAGCCAGGCTGCTCCTGAGCTGATCCGGCGTGTAGAGCACGGGCCACGAGGCAATCCGGTTTTCCAGCTCGGCCTTGTGCGCCTTTCCGTCCAAATAGCCCATGTACAGCTTGCCGCAGAAGGCCAGAAGCAGCATGAGCGCGGCGGTCGTAATCACCATTGAAAGGGACGTGATCCGCATCTGCCGTTCCCTGCTTTTCCGATCCTTGCAGGTCATGAGGGCATTGGGCGTATACGCGGGGGCGGAGAGGCTTAGGCCGATGGCCTGAAGCAGGTTTTCATTGGCGGGGCTGGACAGCGCCTTTTCCAGATCCGCAGCCGCGCCGGGCATAGCCTGCCCCTCGAAGCGGAGCGGGCGGCAGGGGAGGCCAAGGGCGGATTCAAATCGTTTCAGCGCAAGCGCCATGCACCCTCCGGGGGCGGACACGATGACGCCTTGGATGTTCGGCATCCCCATAGCGTTGCGGAAGTGGTCGGCGGTGCGTTCCAACTGCCGCGCCAGCCTGCCGAGAGGCTGGGAAAGACGCAGAAGCAGGCTTTCCTCTTCTTCGGGAGTGCGGAGCCTGTTTTCGCAGAGGAGACGCAGGCCTTCTTCATAGGAAATGCCGTTATCCGGGGGCTGTTCGGCGGGGACGGAGGAAAGGGGCGTTGCGGGCGGGGGAGGCGCGGCAGCCATATCCATTGGCGGCTGCTGTGGCAGGGACAGTTCCAGCGGCAGGGGTTCCGGCCGCAGGATCAACGGGAACGAGTCTACGGACAAGGTGAATGGCGAAACGGCCTGCTGTTCGGGGTGGGGCCCGGCAAGTTCCCCGCCCAACGCCTCCATCGGCAGGTGCTGCGGCATGGGCGGCACGACTGGGGGCGGAGTTTTTTTGCGGCGTCCGCCGCCGTGGGATTCCTGCAATGCGGTGACGAGGCTTTTCAGCCCGGTTTTGATGGTTCGGCTGAGTGCGATGCCGGTGCCGGAAAAGATCCCGATGCGGGTGGAATCCTCCCCGATGTCGGCAAAGGCGAAATGTTCCCACGGCGAGGCCAGCCACCCCGAAGCGAACAGGTTTTGTGCGCAGATGTTCCCGGAAGTGATGCCCGCCGGGGAAACGCCGGCTGCGGCGAGCGTATGCCTGACGGTGTTGACCGCGTCCTTGTTGGCGATCATGGCGGTGACGGGGAGGCGGGGCACGCCCTTGTCCAACACTTCGGCGCCCACACGATAGTCGAAGATGGTTTCGGCCTCGTTGAACGGCTTTTCCCGGCCCGCGGCCATCATGGCGATGGCGTCGCGATCTTTGGGGCTGACTTTGGGGATGCGGTAATGGCGGAGTTCGTCCTGCCCGTCAGGAAGCCGAACCCATATGTCCGCGTCGCGCCCGCCGCGGGGAAGGAAGGCGTCCAGGGCTTCGCGCACCCTGTCGGCAAGGCCCGGCGTTTCCCATCCCATGTCTTCAGGGATAGTGAAGCTCTGGACGGCCTCAAGGATTGGTGCGCTTCCGGTGCGGCATTGCGCAAGGCAGATCCTGCCCTTGCCGACATCCATCCCCACAACCGGGCGCTCTTTGCCGAACAAGGAGCGGTGGGGCGCGGCCGGGGGAACAGGGAGGGGAGAGGCGAAAGAAGCTGAAGGGTCGTCTTTTGGGGGTGTACTGCGGATATGATCCGGCAGCTTCCGTACGGCACTGGCCTGACTTGTGGATAAAGACACGTTAACACCCCGTGGGCTATCAATTGGGATGGAATGATAGCCGTCAATGGTGGTGAGAGCAAGCGGGTTCTTGTTTATTTTGCCGGGAGGGGGCGTTAAAACGCGGCTGAGGCGGAATATAGAATATATCTCCGCTTAGTTATGGTTTTTCATAGAGAAGGTGTTGAAAAAGCCGTTTATCCCGGTACGGGGTACAGGACAAGAGTGCGGTCGATCCAACAAGCCGGAGCCCATTCCAAGCACTCCGGCAACGAGGGCGGCACGTTACAGAGACATGCACCTTTTCGATGATTTTCCAAAGGCCGTGCCGTAGAAAACGGCTGATGCCTTATTTCTCGAAATTCCAAAGGGATAAACAACAAAATGCCTTAACTGTGGATTCCACCAATGGGGAAACTGGATAGAAAGGCGGTATTGTCACCAAGTTATGGAGATGGAGCAACCGAACGTCACGACGGAGCCAAAGCGAAAAGGGGGAAGAAGCATATGCTTCCTCCCCCTTTTCAGAGGCCGGGAAGGGGCTTCCCGGTGGGTACCGAGGCCGGGCCTCAGTTTGCTGCGTTAATCACGGCGGGGACGGCGTTCGCGGCGTTCACCGCGATCCCCACGGTCTCCGCGGTGGTCGCCTTCGCCGCGCGGGGCGCGGGCGGGGCGGGCGGTGTCTTCGGGCTTCCATTCGATGCCCTGTTCTTCGAGGAGGACGGCCTTGCGGCTGGCGCGGATGCGGTCGCCGTTGATTTCGATGACCTTCACCAGCATGTCTTCGCCGAGGTGGGCCACGTCGGAAGCCTGCGCCACGCGGCTGGTATCAAGCTGCGAGATGTGCACGAGGGCTTCGACATTGGGCATGATTTCCACAATGGCGCCGATTTCCAGCACCTTGCGGACCTTGCCCATGTAGTTCTTGCCGAGGTCGGGGCGCTGGTCGTAGTACTGCACCAGTTCCTTGGCCTGCTCCATGGATTCGGCGGTGGGGGCGAAGATGGAAATGCGGCCGCTGTCCTCGATGTCCACGGAAGCGCCGGTGGCGGCGGTGATCGCCTTGATGTTCTTTCCGCCGGGGCCGATGATCATGCGGATGACTTCGGGGTTCACGAAGACTTCGGCATGCTGCGGGGCATACTTGGAGAGTTCGGCGCGGGGGCCGTCGATGGCCTTCTTCATTTCGCCGAGGATATGAAGGCGGGCTTCATGCGCCTGACGCATGGCCTTGCGCATGATTTCGGTGGTCAGGCCGGTGATCTTGATGTCCATCTGCACGGCGGTCACGCCTTCGGCGGTGCCGGCGATCTTGAAGTCCATGTCGCCGAGGGCGTCTTCATCACCGAGGATGTCGGTCAGCACGATGAAGTTGTCGCCTTCCTTGATGAGGCCCATAGCTACGCCGGCGACCGGAGCGGAGATCGGCACGCCCGCATCCATGAGGGACAGGCAGCCGCCGCATACCGCGGCCATTGAAGAGGAGCCGTTGGATTCCAGCGTTTCGGCCACCACACGGACGGTGAAGGGGAAGCCGTCACCCGCGGGGATGATGGGCTTGAGGGCTTTTTCGGCCAGCGCGCCGTGGCCGATTTCGCGGCGGGACACGCGGACGGGCTTCACTTCGCCCACGGAGAAGGGCGGGAAATTGTAGTGCAGCATGAAGGTCTTGGTCACGTCGCCGGTGAGCGAGTCCATGCGCTGGTTGTCCGTGGAGCTGCCGAGCGTGGTCACGCACATGGACTGCGTTTCGCCGCGCGTGAACAGCGCGGAGCCGTGGGCGCGGGGCAGGATGCCGGGCTGGATTTCGATGGGGCGCACGGTCTTGGTGTCGCGGCCGTCGATGCGGGTGCCTTCCTCAAGGATGCGCTTGCGCACGACCTTCTTTTCGATGTGCCCGATGATGTCGCCGACGGAGGAAAGGGCTTTTTCGTCTTCGCCATAAGTCGGATCGGCTTTGAGGGCTTCGACGATTTTTTCCTTCACGAGTTTGCGGGCATCCTTGCGGGCCAGCTTTTCGGGCACGCGCATGGCGGCTTCGAGGCCGGCTTCGGCGGCAAGCTCTTCGATGCGGGCGAGCAGGGCCGCGTCGTCTTCCTGCGGGGTGAAGGGCATCTTCGCCTTGCCCGCGAGCTCACGCAGCTTGACCTGCGCTTCGACGAGGGGCTGGATTTCCTTGCGGCCCCATTCGAGGGCGTCGATAATCACGTCTTCGGGAACGAAGGTGGCTTCGCCTTCAACCATGACCAGCGCGTCGGCGGAAGCGGCGAACACGATGTTCAGGTCGCTTTCGGCCATTTCCTTGACGGTGGGGTTCAGGACGAACTGGCCGTTGATGCGTCCGATGCGCCCGCCGGCAACGGCTTCGGCGAAGGGCAGGGGCGAGAGCATGACGGCGGCGGAAGCGGCCGTGATGGAGAGCACGTCGGATTCGTTTTCCTGGTCGGAGGAAATGACGCTGGCGAGCACCTGCACGTCTTCGGGCAGCCCCTTGGGGAACAGCGGGCGGATCGGGCGGTCGATGAGGCGGGAAACGAGGGTCTCGCGCTCGGACGGACGGCCGATTTCGCGGCGGAAGAAGCTGCCGGGGATACGGCCCGCGGCATACATGCGCTCGGAATATTCCACGGTCAGCGGGAAGAAGCCGCGGTCGAAGTCGAGGGGCTGTGAACAAACGGTAACGAGCACGACGGTGCCGCCGCACTGGATGGTAACGGAGCCGTGGGCCTGCGTAGCGACGCGGCCGGTCTCAAGGATGATTTCCTTGCCGCCGATGGTGGCGGAAACCCGGGTGGGGGCTTTTCTAAAACTCATGGTGAATCCTTTTCTCTTCGGGAAGGAGACTCCGGGAACAATATCGATCCAAACGTCGATCCTGTTCGCGGAAACTCCTTCTCATGACGGGTTGAGGTTGATGATGTGGAAAGGGGGAGCCCAAGGCTCCCCCCTGAAAACGCACTTACTTGCGCAGTCCCAGCTTTTCGATGAGAGCGCGGTAACGCTGAATATCCTTGCTCTTGAGGTAGTTCAGCAGGTTGCGGCGCTGGCCGACGAGCTTGAGCAGGCCACGGCGGGAGTGGAAGTCCTTCTTGTGTTCCTTGAAGTGCCCGGTGAGGCCTTCAATGCGGGCGGTAAGCAGGGCTACCTGAACTTCCGGGGAGCCGGTGTCGCCTTCATGCTTGGCGTGAGCTTCGATAACAGCCTTTTTCTGGGCGGCGTCCATAACCACAGCGATATCCTCCGAATGGGTTGCGTTAGTTCCAAAGTCCCCTGAGCACTCTCCAGGCCGGGCCGCCTGGGGCGGCTTCGGCAAGCGCGAGCGGCTGCCCGTCGGGCGAGAGCAGGACGGCATTGGCGCCGGGGACGCACGGGATGTCCGTCCCGTCCTGTGCTCTGGAACGCGCGCGGCGCGCCTCCGTCCACACAAGGATCCTGCCGTTTTTCGTGTCCGCCTCTTCCTGCCCGGTCACGGTGATCGTAGGCCAGTGGGGGAGGGCGGCGGTCACGGGGATGACCCGTTCAGGCAGCGTTTCGGGCTCGGCGAGCAGCGTGTCCAACGGACACGCCCTGTCGAGGCCAAAGGGGTGGCTATACTCCCGAATCAGTTCCGTGAGCACGGCTCCGCACCCCAAACGCGTCCCCAAGCTGTGGGCGAGGGATCGTATGTAAGTGCCGGAACTGCAAATGACTCGGAAAGTGACGTACGGAAGCTCAACCCTGAGGACTTCCGCACGCGAAATTTCGATGGTCTTGATTTTGAGCGGGGTTTCTTTCCCCTCCCGTGACAGCTTGTAGAGGGGCTGGCCTTGATGCTTGGCCGCCGAATAGGGCGGTACTGGCTGTTCGCTCGTGCCCACCCAGCCGGCGATGACGTCGGCCACGGCTTCGGCTGTCACATGATCCCACGGCGCTTCGGCGGTAATCCGGCCTTCGGCGTCCCACGTATCTGTAGTCTGCCCAAGCCGGACAGTCCCCTGATAGGCTTTGACGCCCCCCGCCATGAGATACCCGGAAATTTTGGTCGCATGCCCAAGGAGCACCAACAAAACGCCCTGAGCCATCGGGTCCAAGGTGCCTGCGTGTCCTATCTTTTTCTGCCCCAACCGTTTGAATCGGTTGGTACACTGGGCGGACGAGAGCCCGCGTGGCTTGTCGACCACAAGAAGACCGTGCTGTTGTTCCATATGAGGTGAGCACTCTATACGTTTTTTCCCCGGCCGTCCAGTGGTTCTTGTGAGAGATGTGGAGGCCGAAGGCATTTGGTGACAGCGCCTTCCAGATGGTGGTTTCCTTGTTTCATACCGGCTATCCCTTCCGTTCCGGCGGCTTTTGGCTGACGGATATTCGGATTGGCCCTGCCTGTATCTGGCTGTTTTTATAGGCTGTGCCATAGAAAATGGTTGATGCTTTTTCTTTGAAGTTCCAAGGGAATAACCAATAAAATGTCTCAGCCATGAAGTCCGCCAAAGGGGAAAACCGGAGAAAAAGGCTGTATGTTCACCGTGCTGTGGAGATGAAGCAGCCACGTACTATGACAGAGTCTTTATAAATGGCTGTCTTATCCCCACAGGATGGTGAAACTGCCGACGTTTTTTCCTGTTTTCAGCCGATGGGCTCTATACTCAGGCATTTTATTGGGTTATCCCTTCAGGATTTCAAAAAATAAAGCATCAACCTTTTCCCTGATCCAGTCTTCAGGTTTGCCTGCCGTTCCGGGCCGTCCGGCGGCCCCTTCAGGGATGGGCATGGGGAAGCGTTGAGTTTCCTTCAGGTTTCCGGTAATCGGAACGGTCATCTTTGTTTGCGGATGGTTTCAAGAAGAGATGGTTTAATGGGATGGCTAGGGCGGCTTCCCGCAAGGGCATGGCGGCAAACGCTGAGGCCATACGGTTTCTTGCTGCCGAGGGCCTGTCGGCTTTTTGATTTTCCCCCGACTTTTAATAAGGATTTTCTCATGGATATATCCCTTCCCGATGCCGAATCGACCGTCGGGCTCGGCAGGCAGCTTGGCCGGGTGCTGAACGAACAGTATGCCGAGGGCGGCGAACAGGTTCACAGCATATTGTTTTACGGCGATCTCGGCTCAGGCAAGACCACATTCACGCGCGGCCTCATCGAAGCCCTGCCCGGCGGGGAGAATGCGGAAGTTTCCAGCCCGAGCTTTACCTTATGCAACAGCTATCCTACGACGCCCTCCGTCATCCATTGCGATCTGTACCGCTCGGAGGGCGCATTGCCTGATGAAGTGGATGAGGCGCTGGATACGGAATCAGGACTGGTGCTCGTCGAGTGGGCCGAGCGGATTGCGACCGAGAATTTGCCCCCGAAACGTCTGGACATCCTGTTTCAAGTCTGCAAAAATAACAGGTTGGTAACGCTGTCCCCCTATGGGAAGGCGGCGCACTGCGTATTGCAGAAACTGGCCCGTCTCCGCGATTCCGGGGAATGACGGCAAAGAGGAAGGGTTTCTGCCTCACAGGTCACGATGAAGGACTCAGCTATGCGTATTCTGGTACAAAAATTCGGAGGGACGTCCGTAGCCGACATCGACCGCCTGAAAATGGTGCGTGGTAAGGTGAAAGCCGCTCTGGATCAGGGATACAAGGTAGTCGTGGTGCTTTCCGCCAAGTCCGGGAAGACCAATAAACTGCTGGATCTGTCGACCCGTTGGGCCGCAGAGCCTGATCTGGCGGAAGTGGACAGCCTGCTCTCCACGGGCGAGCAGGCCTCAGTCGCGCTTTTCAGCATGTTGCTCAAGGACTCCGGCATCAAGGCCCGTTCGATGCTCGGCTGGCAGATCCCGATCATCACGAACGATGAATTCGGTCGTGCCCGTATCCTCTCCATTGATGCCTCCCGTATCCGTAAAGAGTTTGAGGCGCACGACGTGCTCGTGGTCGCCGGTTTTCAGGGTACGACGGAAGACGGGCGCATCACCACGCTCGGCCGTGGCGGGTCCGATACGTCCGCCGTGGCGCTGGCCGCCGCTCTGGATTCCTGCGAGTGTGAAATCTATACGGATGTGGACGGGGTCTATACGACGGACCCCAATCTGTGCTCCACGGCTCGCAAACTCGATCGCGTCACCTATGAGGAAATGCTTGAAATGGCTTCCATGGGTGCAAAGGTATTGCAAATCCGTTCTGTGGAGTTCGCAAAGAAGTATAATGTTCCCGTTCACGTGCGCTCCACGTTTTCTGATGACCCGGGAACGCTGGTCGCCCAGGAGGACGCCATGATGGAAGCCGTGCTCGTCTCCGGCATTGCATATGACAAGGATCAGGCCCGTGTAACCGTATGCGGGGTTCCTGACCGCCCCGGCGTCTCCGCCGCCCTTTTTGCGCCGCTGTCCGAAAACGGCATCATGGTCGATATGATCATCCAGACCGCCAGCCGCGAAGGGGTGACGGACATGACCTTCACCGTGTCCCGCAAGGATCTGGAGAAAGCCATTCATCTGATGAAGGAAATCGTCGCGAGGATCGGCGGCACGGGCGTGGAACACGATCCCTACGTCGCCAAGGTCTCCGTCATCGGCGTGGGCATGCGCAACCACACCGGCGTGGCGACCAAGGCCTTCGCCGCCCTGCAGCAGGAAAACATCAACATCCAGATGATCAGTACGTCCGAGATCAAAATCTCCTGTCTGATCGATGAAAAATACACCGAACTTGCTGTCCGCACCCTGCACGATGCGTTTGAACTGCACAAGCCTGATCACGCCTAGCCGTCAGGCAACTTGATGTGAAGGCC
This sequence comes from Bilophila sp., assembly GCF_057864385.1. Lineage (NCBI taxonomy): Bacteria > Pseudomonadati > Thermodesulfobacteriota > Desulfovibrionia > Desulfovibrionales > Desulfovibrionaceae > Bilophila > Bilophila sp. The sequence goes on from NZ_DBMAFI010000015.1 coordinate 80,393, forward strand.
CGGAGAGTCCACTTTCCGGGCCTTTTTTTCTGAGTATCATCCCGGAAGCGTATATTCTCATAGTGCAATAAAACAAAAAGGTTGGATACTGGAAAGAAAATATTTTGGAAAAAATCAAAAAATGGTTGACAGAGGGCGGGGTCTGGGGCAAGGTATGCAAATGCTTCGGCTGCGAGTTGAAAACAACCTGCAGTTGTTGTGTCGTCGCTGTGAAAGCGCGGTGACGGTTTTTTGAAAAAACGGAAAAAAGTTGTTGACAGCGAGAAGGTGTCGGGATAAGTTCCCGCTTCTGCGCCGGGGAGAAATCCTCAGGCGCGCCTCGAAAAAAACTTCGGGGTTTGAAAA